>NZ_JAIFKJ010000505.1 GCF_019695415.1 Thiohalocapsa sp. | reverse complement strand
GCAGGACCTTCTTGCCCTGCTGCGCCATCATGTAGCTCAGGTTCGCGAGCGTGAAGCTCTTGCCGATCCCGCCCTTGCCGTAGATCGCGATGATCTGCGTCTGTTTGGCGACCTCGGACATGGCCGCCGGCTGCTCCGGCAGGCCGATGTTCACAGCGGCAGCGGTACTCGCCCCAGAGTTACCCATTCGCTCCTCTCCAATCGAGAATCATTTTTAGGCAGGCCGGATCATTGAATGCCGTCTCGTACGCCGTGGCGGCGTCGGCGGCTGGGCTGCGGTGGGTGATCAGGCCGTCGAAGGACAGGCGTCCGTCGGCCAGCGCATCACGCACGGCAACCAAGTCCGGCTCTTTGAACTCCGCCGCCACGCGCAGGTGCAGCTCGCGCATGAAGGCCGGCGGAAAGTCGAAGCTGATGGGCGCCTCGTAGAAGCCGGCGAGGACGATCTCGCCGCCGCGGGCGAGCCGCCCGATGAGGCTGTCCAGCAGTGTGGCATCGCCGCTCACGTCGACGATGACGGCGTAGTCCAGGCGCTGGTCTTGGGCCGGGTCGATGACCTGATAGCCCGTGGCGCCGTCGGCGCGCGCAGGATTGGTCTCCCAGACCACCGGCGGCTCGCCGCCGTTGGCCATGACCACCCGCGCCAGCAGCCGACCGAGCACACCGTGACCGACGATCAGCTCCGGCATGGCGGCGGAGCCTGCCACCGCGTGCTGAGCGGTGGCGGCGAGCGCCAGCAGGACGCCCTGCTCGTCCAAGCCGTCCGGCACCGGCAGCAGCCGTGCGCCGGGCACCACCACGCGGGAGGCAGCACCGCCGAACAGGCCGTGCACGTCCCCGTAGCAGCGTGCGCCGGGCACGAATACCTGCTCGCCGCCACTGCGACCGCTCTCGGCGCCCGCGTCTACCACGACGCCAACGGACTCATAACCTGGGACTAATGGATAGCCCATGCCCGGGAAGGGCGGCATGCGGCCGCTCCAGAGCAGTCGCTCGGTGCCGGTGCTGATGCCGCTGTAGGCGATGTCCACGACGCAATCCGCGGCCGTCGGCGGCGTGAGCGCAAGCTCACGCAGCGCCAGCTGCCGGGGCTCCTGAAGCACCACGGCCCGGGCGGTCAGCTCGGCGGCGTTGATGTCGCGATCGTTGGTCACGTTGGATCGGTCGGTGAGTCTTGTAGTGGTTTTGGTGTTCGGGCGCTGGTACGCCAGGCGCCGGCGCCTGTTCAACGTAGTGTCAGTCTAGCTTGACCCACGCTGATGTCAATATAAATTTACAGTACACCTGTCAACCGCGCTTGGCAATACCATGCTTGCTATAGGAATTAGTGAGGAACCTTGGCCACCATGAGCCGCGTTTGCAGCGGACGGCGGGTGCGCACCAAGCGGATGTCGCCGAACCCAGCCGCGCGCAGCATGGCCTTATGCTCCCGCGGCGGGCGGGTGCGTCCGCTGCCCATGGCGAGGAGGTACAGGCCGAAGTAGGCGTCGCCGACGGACTCGGCGCCGGGCGTCTCGGACATGGGCTCGGTGACCAACAAGGTGCCGCCGGGTGGCAGCGCCTTGCGCACCGCGCGCAGGATGGTCATCGCGCCGTCGTCGTTGTGGTCCAGGATGACCCGCACCAGCGAGATCACATCAGCGCCCGTCGGCACGCCCTCTGCCTTGATGTCGCCGCCGATGACGCTTGCCCGGTCGGCCAGGCCGGCGGCGGCGAGGTTCTGCTCGGCACGAGCGACAACGGCCGGCAGGTCGAAGAGCATCAGTTGCAGGTGCGGCCAGCGCTGGCCCGCTTGGATCAAGAAGCGGCCCTCGCCGCCGCCAACGTCCATCAGGCACTGGTGGTCCTTGAGCGGGTAGGCGTCCAGCGTGTCCTCGGCGACGAAGCCGCTGGAGGCCGACATGAGCGTGCTGTACTCCGCTACCCGCTCGTCGCCGTCGGCGGCAGGGTCCGTGGAGCCGGCGTAGGACCAGTAGCGGCCGAGCTCGGTCTCCTCGAGCTCGCCGCGGAACAGTGCCAGCGGGTCGTCCAGGTCGTGGTAGAGCATGCGGTGATGGCGCACCATGGCCGCGATGCCAGGGTTGCCGGGCATGGCAATGCCGAGCTTGCCGAGACCGTAGCGAGGGACGCCAGCAGCGTCCGTCCCGCGGCGCTCCAGCAGGTCGATGGCTACGCCGGCGCGCAGCAGCCGGTCCGCGGCGGCGTCCGTCATGTCCATCTCCGGCGCCAGCTCAGCGGCGGTGCGGGGCTTGTCTGCGAGCTTGTCGAACAGCTCCAGCTCCACCAGCGCGAACAGGATTTGGGAGTAGACAAAGCCCGCTGTGATGTCGAACAGCCCGCGGGCGCGGCGGGCGGCCTCGAAGCGGGTGAGCGGGAAGTCCGCCGCCCACCGCTGGAAGGCGGGGCTCGCGAGCTTGGCATCGCGCCAGGCGCGCCAGCGGTCAAGGAAAGGTAGCTCCACGGGATAGATTCCTAGTCAATCGTTCGGTTCTTGTTTTTTCCAGGGCGCAAGGCAAAGAGGGCTGCGGGCTGAGGACGGCAGGTGAGCCATCCCCCCTAGGCCCTTGGCCCTCAGCCCTCGGCGCGCAGTGCCGCAGGCAGCAGCCGGTTCATTTCCGCCTGCGCCATGGCGGCGAGCTTGTCGCGGCCGGGGCAGGCGGGGAGGGAATAAACGGCCTCGGTCAGCGGCACCGTGGGCCGGTCTATGGCGCCGTCGACGCCTAGCTCGGCGACGGCGCTCGGGCGCTCATGCGCAGCGTCCTGGCCCACCGGCTTGCCGAGCTCAGCGGCATCGCCGGCCACGTCGCGGAGGTCGTCCGCCACCTGATAGGCCAACCCCAAGTTCTCGCCGAGCGTGCGCCAGGGGTCAGGGTTCATGCCCGCGGCGGCGGCGCCCGCCTCGGTGGCGGCGGAGAAGAGCGCGGCGGTCTTCTCGCGGTGGTACTGGGTCAGATCCACGTCGGTCTCGCACTCCCATGCTTGACCGGCGACGATGCCATGGCCCACACCCACGGCGCGGGCGATGATCAGCGTCAGCGGCACCAGCCGCTCCGGATATAGACGGGTGTGCCAGGCAAGATTCTCGAAGGCCAGCACGATGAGCCCGTCGCCGGTCAGCAGCGCCAGCTGCTCACCGTGCTGCCCGAACAGCCGGTGCACCGTGGGCGCACCGCGGCGGGTTTCGGCGTCGTCGAAGACGGGCATGTCATCGTGCACCAGCGAGGCGCAGTGCAACAGCTCCAGCGAGGCCGCAGCGGCATCGGCGACGGCCGGCGCGTCATCGCCACAGGCCTCTGCCACCGCCAACAGCAGCCGTGGGCGGGCGCGGGAGCCCGGCGTCAGCACTGCATGGCGCACGGCCCGGTCGAGCTTGGGCGGACCGTGCTCCGCGAGCCCCAGGGTGAGCGCCGCCTCCAGCGCCTGCTCGATGCGTTGCAACACGTCCATCGGCCTCGTCTCCCGCTGCTGGAACCGGTTCAAAAGGGTTGGCAGACCCTTGTCAGAATCGCTTGTCACAATTGAGTGTCAAGTAAAATAGACACCACCCGCAGCGTCGTCAATGCCGCTCGGTGGTGCATCTCGGATAGGATCAAGGGCTTGCGGTGAGGGCTGACGCCAACCGACAGTTTGGCTGCGCTGGGTCAATGGGCGGGACAGCAGCGGCCGGTCTCGCCCCGTGGTCTGGGGAGGGAGCTGAGATAAACGGTCGCCGGGTGTATCCGGCTGCGGGGGTGTGGGCAGCCATCCCGAGCAGCAGTGGGCGGCGTCGACACAGCACAGGGTTTGCCCAAGGGTCGCAGCGCGCCTTGCGGCCTTCCGACACCGGT
>NZ_JAIFKJ010000499.1 GCF_019695415.1 Thiohalocapsa sp. | reverse complement strand
CCGCGCCACGGCCATGCTTCTGTTCTTAACCATTGTCCTCCTTGACACGTGGCTGTTCAACGCTGGGTGACGTCTGCCTGCTGTGCCCACGGCGCATGCCGCCGGGTTACAGCCGTCAACTGGCCGCATCGACAGACCATTCGTTGACACCGAATCCCTCCCTTATCCCCCAAAAACAGGCCGAGCGCTGACACAGTCAGCGTTGCCTGGCCCGCTCTGGACGCTGAGCCGTTCAGAGACCTCTTCCTAAGCCCAGCCGTGAGCGCCCAACCCGCGGCCCCTTGCTGCGGCCGCAATGCGCAGCGCGGCCACGCCGCCCTGTTCGGCGCTGCAACCGCCTACCCTGATCTTGCCGCCCTCCGAATCCACCGCGCTCATAACCCGACAGTACCAGCGGGCGCCCGCTCCGCCCTGTTGGGTCCGGGTCCGTCGCCGGCCGCAGCTGGTGGCGAAATTCAGTTGCGGATTTTGTGTAAATCGGCCTTGACACATCTGAATGTCAGGTTAGACTAACACCTGTGCCGCGCCGTCGCGGCCGGCCCGCAACGCAGAGCCGCAGGCTTGCAGGTACGGGGCGGCCTCACCGTCGGCAGGCCTTGGCGGCACGCAGCCCGTGCCGATAGTGACGTTCCGTTTCGGAGGTTATTTCGATGGCCGAATCCAAGAACCTGTCGGGCCTTACCGACGAACAAGCGAAGGAATTCCACGAGCATTGGAAGCATGGTGTGTGGAGCTGGGTCATGATCGCGACCGTGGTCCATGTGGTGACTTGGGTCTATCAGCCCTGGTTCTGAGCTCTGACCGACGAGGAGAAACTCGATGAAAGTCCCGTATTTGATGGCCGACCCCAAGATCGCCGAGCCTGATCATCCTGAAGAAGACTGGAAGATCTGGACCGTGATCAACCCGGCGACCTGGATGGTTCCGTTCTTTGCCATCCTGTTCATCCAGATGTGGATCATCCACTGGTACGCGTTGGCCCTACCGGGCTATGGCTGGAAGGACAGCGTGCGCGTGAAGGAGCCCGTTGCGGTCGTGCAGCCGGCGCCGGAGCAGAAGGTCGCGCAGGTTCAGGTCCAATAAGGACCAAGAGCCGTCTACCGGCCGCGTCGGGCACGTCCGCGCAACACGGACACGACAAAGAACGACGCGACCGGCAGGGCCTGCGGCAGCCAGAGCGCCTAAGCGCCGCGCCGCAGGCTGCAAGGAACTTGGCGACAAGGATGTTGCGGTGACAGCCGTCACCGCGTTGCTGTTTTCCCCTCTCTCCGTATTCACTCATCCGCGCTGATCACTCCGCCGATGACGCGGCCGCCTGCGCCGCGGCTGGTCGCTCCGCCCGCTTTGCCCAGCCCTTTGGCGTCCAAGGCGCGCCGACGTACATGATCCGCCACATGTCGAGGGGGTTGTTGCGCATGGCGAAGAAGCGATGGATCACTGGGTCCGAGACCATATAGAAGCGTTCCATCAGCCGCCGGCGCTTGGCGTCATGGAAGAAGCCGAACATCAATAGGTTCAGGAACGCGAGGAAGTGGGCCTGAATGCGCATCCGCCGCGTGAGTCGCCGCCAGTCGCGGCCGAAGGTGTCGGCCACGGGGACGGATGATAGGTGCTCGGCGAGCTGCGCCGCCGCCGCCAAGGAGTAGCCGGTTCCTGGGTTGAACCAGCCGCCGGCATAACCGCCGGTGATGGGGCTCGCGTCAGGGGCATGGAAGTGGCTCCAGGCGGGCATGGGCAGCACGCCCACCTCGGTGCGCAGCACCTCGGCCACGGTCAGCCCGAGGCGCGCGGCGTCGGCGACGATGTCTCGGCTTAGGGTCTCGACATCCAGGTCCGGGCTGTTGGAGAAGTAGGTGTCCTCAATGAGCGCCCGGTCCGGTGCGAAGGGCAGCACGTAATGGAATCGGAAGCCGTCGCGCTGCGCGCAGCGGCTGTCCATCAGAATAGGCGCTGCGAGGTCCGTCGAGCTCGCGAGCCGACACTCCAGCCCGACAAACTTCTGATAGCCGCCGCAGAAGCGTCCTGTCCCCAGCGGTCGGGCCGCCTCCGGCCCACGGGCATCAACGACCACGCGCCCGCGCAATCGCGTGGCATCGGTCAGGCGGACGGCCTGGCCGTCGACGGCGGCCACGCTCGCGCGGAGTCGAATATCGATGCGGTCGGAAGCGGCGCCTGCGTCCATCACCAGCCGGTGCAGGTGCTCGGAGCTGAGGGAGCGGTAAGCGCCGTTAACCCAGCGTGCAGACTCGTCGAAGTAGAGCTGATAGCCGGGCCACTCGTACTCGATGATGGGCCCCGCCCAGTCCAGTGCCGACGCCGGCAGGTCCAGGGCTTGGAAGGACCAGATGTGGTTGCCTCCGATGGTCTCGCCCTGCTCCAGCAGCAGCACGGAGGCGTCCGGCTTACGCGCGGCCAGTGCCAGCAGGATCAGCCCATTCTGCAGGCCCCCGCCCACCAGTATGTAGTCGGCGTCGAAGGCGTCTGGCGTTGTTGCGGCCATGCTGAGGCTCCGTTGGATGTGTTGTGGCGACTGGGCAGCAGGGGCGCGGTTGCAGACGCTTTGGCTGGCCGCGCTGCCATGGCGGCACGCATGGCCGGCGTGCAGCCCGACCGCACCGGCTGCGGGTCCTGCAATCCCGCAAGCCTAGCATGGCAAAAGTGCTCACTCGTCGCGCCCTGAGGCGCCGGGCCTCAGTGCGGCGTCCGTTGCTTGCGCGGGGTCAATTGGGCAGGTGGATCATGCGCCTGGGGTGCGGACTGCTCCCCCGTGTTGATGGCCGTCAGCGCGGTGCATGCCAGCGCCGCCCTAGACTCCCGTCGGTGAGCGGGCGGCGCCGTCGCGCGGGCGGCGGCGTTGCCCTGTCTTTTCTTCTGTGTGCACCGTCCGTAAACGGCGGCGGCACACGGTCGCCGTCAGGACCTGCCCATGCAACGTCGTCGCTTCATCCGCAATGTCGGCATCGCCGCCGCGGCCGGCACCGCCCTCGGTGCCGCCGGCCTGTACGCCATCCAGCCCAGGCGCACCGTGCTGCCCTTTGCCTCAGACCACAACGACGCCCTACCCATGGCGCCGGCGGACCAAAAGCGTGTCGTGGTGGTGGGGGGCGGACTTGCCGGCATTGCGGCGGCCTATGAGCTCTTGAAGCGTGGCTTCGAGGTCACCTTGGTGGAGCGTGCGGACAACCTGGGGGGGCGCCTCACCGGCTGGAACGTCGATGTCAACGGCGAGACCATGGCCATGGAGCACGGCTTCCACGGGTTCTTCAACCAGTATTACAACCTGAACGGCCTGCTGGACGAGATGGGCCTGCGCGGCAACTTCAAGCCCGTACTGGACTATCCCGTCATCTTCAAGGACCCGGCCAAGGGCACAGAGAGCTTCACCAACACCACGACGCTGTTTCCATTCAACCTGTTTGCGGTGGTGAATCAGGCCAAGTCGGTGTCGATCCTCGACTTCAACAATCCCTTCGGCAAGCTCTACGAGCTGATGCGCTACGACCCCGAGCGCACCTTCGAGAAGTTCGACGACATGGACTTCAAGACCTTCTGCGAGCGCGTCAACCAGCCCATGGTGGACACCATCATCGAGCCCTTCGCGCACACCTCGTTCAACCAGTTCGATCAATACTCCGCCGCCGAGGGCATGAAGTTCTTCCACTTCTTCTTCCTCGGCAACCCGGACGGCATGGGCTACGACCAAACCATCGACGACGCCATGACCTCGGTGGTCACGCCCATGACCCAGCAGCTCAATGAGCTGGGCGGCCGGGTGATCACCGGTGTGGAGGCGGACCGGCTTGTGGCAGGCGATGGCGGCGTGAAAAAGCTGGTGATGAAGCGCCCGGGGGACATCCTGGACGGCCCACACACGGTGCCGGCGGCAGACGTCGGCAGCGAATGGACCCCCTTTTGGCAGGGGGCGAACCTCTATTACGCGAAGCGCGAGGCGGACGGCAGCTACCGGGCGCTGTCCGGGCGGTGCACCCACATGGGCTGCCCGGTGGGGCTGGATGCGGCCACCGGCGGCTTCGCCTGCCCGTGCCACGGGGCCAAGTACGATGCCGAGGGCAGGCCCACCGAGGGCCCGACCGTAGTGCCGCTGGTGGCGCTGGACGCCGTGGCGGATGCGAGCGATCAGGTGACCTTCCAGCCGCGGGCGGAGCAGCAGACGCCGGAGCTGGAAGCGGATTACTTCGTGCTTGCCTGCGACGTGCCAGGCCTCCAGGGCATCGTCGCCCGCTCCGAGCTGCCCGAGCCGGACTTCGTGCAAAGCGTCGCGGACCTCGGCGTCGCCGACCCATACATCGTCTGGCGCCTTTGGCTGGACCGCGAGTGCCCGCCCATGGCCGTGCCTTTCTACACCGTGAGCGGCTGGCGCTACACAGACAGTATCGCCATCTACTCGCAGATGCAGCCGGCCTACGAGGACTGGGCGCGGCGCCACAAGGGCTCGGTGCTGGAGCTGCACGCCTACGCCGTGGAGCCTGACAACGTCATAGACGAGGCCGAGATCAAGCGCATCATGCGGGCTGAGCTGGACGAGCTGATCCCGCAGCTCAAGGGTGCGAAGGTCCTCTACGATGTCTACGCCATGCAGCAGAACTTCCCGCGCTGGGCCCCGGGTGACTACCAGGGCCGCCCCGGCGTCGACACGGCGGTGCCGAACCTCTTCCTGGCAGGCGACTTCGTGCGCCTAGAGGTCCCCGCCAACCTCATGGAAGCCGCCACCATGACTGGGCGTATCGCCGCCAATCGCGTGCTCGCCGCCGAGGGCCTGCGCGAGAACCCCATTCCCGCCGTCGACCTCAAGGGCCCGCTTGTGCTCTGACGCCGCTCGCCAGCGACGAGCCCGCGCAGGCATGAGCGAGCTCGTCACGGCAGAGGGATATGCCGCTGCGCACCGATCGCCTGTCCCGTGCGAGCGGCCTCTGGCCGCGACAAACCGCGTCGGGGAGCCGTCGCGGCAAGGATGCCGCTCCCACAGCACACCCGCCGGAACGGATCCCGATCCTGCCCTCGCTGGCTAACCTTTAAAAAACTCTGTAAATCGACCTTGACACATGAAACTGTCAGGTTACACTAACACTCGTGGATCGCGCGAAGCGCCCTGGATGCCCGGCATCCCAAGTGAGCACAGGCTCGATCCGCACATCGGAGTGTCCCGTTCGGATCCGCCGGGCGGCACTCGAATCAAATCCCTCATCCGGAGGTTATTTCGATGGCCGAATCCAAGAACCTGTCGGGTCTCACCGACGAGCAAGCGAAAGAATTCCACGAGCACTGGAAGCATGGCGTGTGGAGCTGGGTCATGATCGCCACCGTCGTCCATGTGGTCACCTGGGTCTATCAGCCCTGGTTCTGAGCCCCCCATTTCTGAACCGGCTTCGGTTCTGACTGACACTGCCCCAAGCGCTCAGAGCGCCAAGGTTTCGAAACGAGGAGATCCCGATGAAAGTCCCGTATCTGATGGCCGACCCCAAGATCGCCGAGCCTGATCATCCTGAAGAAGACTGGAAGATCTGGACCGTGATCAACCCCGCCACCTGGATGGTCCCCTTCTTCTTCATCCTGTTCATCCAGATGTGGATGATCCACACCTACGCGCTGGCTCTGCCGGGCTATGGCTGGAAAGACAGCGTGCGCGTCGCCCAGCCGGCTCCCGTCGCAGCTCCAGCTCCGGCAGCGCCTGCTGCTCCCGCTGCGCAATAAGCCAGCTCTAGGCTGACTCCAGCCGACCCCGCCGCGGCCCGCGGGCGGTCCATCGGACCTGAGCCCCAGGCCGCCGGCGGCGCATCACAGCTGATGCGCCGCACAAGGCCCGGTGCCGACCGGGCGCCGCTCCCAACCCACCGGGAGCAGCGCCCGAGTCGGCACCGGGCCGATACTTTGCGTTGTTATACCCGTCGCGCATGGGTTTTCGGCCGCGACCAGTTGCAGTACGCGTGCGACCCGATAATTTTCGGGCTGCGCTGCCGGTGCCCCGAGCGGTTACGGGATTTTCACAGACGCTGGCAATGCTTGCGCCATCTCGCGGATGTCGGGACGGACGCGGGTCCGATGCGGGCCCGATGCGGACCTGGGTACGGCATGGGTGACCATGCCGGCGGGCTGGTATCCCGGGCCTCGCTGATGCTCGGCCCGGGTTGCTGGAGGGAGTGCTGAGAGGCGTTCGGGCGCTTAAGGCATCTGATCCAGCCCGAACTGGGCCTCCGCCGGCTGGGCGGCCTTGCTGTGGCGCTCCCGCCGGGCCTTCAGCACCAATGGGATCAGCACAACGAGGGCGGCCATTAGCAGCACCACCTCGATGATGTAGACAAAGCGATAGCCGACGGAGATCTCGGTCAGGTTCGGGCCGAGGGAGCCACCGACGGCGAGACCCGTCGTGATGTCCCTGAGCGCGCCACCAAGGGCGATGGCCACACCCTGAGAGGTGGCCTGCACTGCGCCCCAGGCGCCGAGCGCCAGCCCTGCATGGCCGCGCTCGGCGAGGCTCATGGCGGCGGTGAGGGTGCCGACGCCGAGCAGCCCGTTGCCGAAGCCGATGAAGCCGGTGCCGATGCGGAACACCAAGGGCGACTCCACCGTGGCCGCCGAGATGACCAACAGGAAGCCGCCGATCCCCACCACAGTCCCGATGGCCGCGAGCCGGTAGGCGTCGCCGCCGCGGCTCAGCACAAAGCCCGCCAGCACGAAGGCGAGGAAGGTGCCGCCGGCGAGGATGGCCGTCAGCGATGTGGTCTGGCTCACCGTCAGCCCAAGCACCTGCGCGCCATAAGGCTCCAACAGGATCTCTTGCATACTGAACCCGGCAGTGCCAAGGCCGACGGCGATGAGCAGACCCGCCGAGCGCCCGCCCTTGAGGAACGCCTGCCAGGTTTCTTTGAACGGCGGCCGCGGGATCTGTGCCACCGCGCGCTTGAGATCGATGGACTCCTGCTTCCAGGCGGCGATGAAATTCAGCACCAGCGTCGCCAGGGCCGCCGCGTGCACCACCTCCACCAGGCGCTTGTGGGAGAAGTCCTCGAGTAGGTGGCCGAAGAGCAGCGCGCTGCCTCCCATGCCCAGAAGCAGCGTGGCATAGAGCAGGGCGACCACGCGCGGGCGCTTCTCTGTCGGTGCCAGGTCGGTCGCCAGCGCCAGCCCAGCGGTTTGCACCGTGTGCAGGCCGGCGCCCACCAGCAGGAAGGACATGGCGGCGAAGAACTGGCCGACGAAGATGAGCTGATTGGTGTCGTCGGACAGAATCAGGATGCTGTAGGGCATGATGGCGAAGCCCGCGTACTGGAGCATGCTGCCCAGCGCGATGTAGGGCACCCGCCGCCAGCCGAAGGCGGAGTGGTGATAGTCCGAGCGGTGGCCGATGAGGGCGCGGAAGGGCGCGGCCACCAGCGGCAGCGCCACCATCAGCGACACCAGCCAGGCGGACACACCAAGCTCCACCACCATGACGCGGTTCAGGGTGCCGTAGAGCAGCACCATGGCCATGCCCACGGACACCTGGAACAGCGACAGCCGGAGCAGCTTCGGCAGCGGCAGTTGCTCGGTGCCGGCGTCCGCGAAGGGCAGGCGGACGATCCAGTTCATCACGCTCTTCATGTCGGGGCTCTCTTCGGTGCGTCTGAAAAGATTGAGCTTGCGCGGCGGCTTGCCCGGTCATCGGCGCGCCGGAGGCGCTGCCCGGGCCGGCGCGGCGATACTAGGCCATCCGGGCGCCCGGAGAAAACGCGAAACCGCAGCGCACCCACGCCGTACGCCCTGTGGGAGCGGCGTCCCCGCCGCGACGGCTGAGCCCGCGCGCGCAAATCGCGGCCAGAGGTTGCTCCCACTGCGCTCGCCGCGCTGCCTCGCACGGCGCTTTGCTACACTCGCGCGCCGGCGCTGCTGCGGGCACCGAAGGAGCTCGGGCCTGTCGAATCGAGTACGAGCCGCCGCGCCCCTGTGCGCGCGCAGTGTGACCTTCATCCACCACGGAGCAATCCCATGGCCCTGCCTAAGAACGTTGGTAAGCAAGACAGCACCATCCGCCTCATCGCCGCCGCGGTGATCATGATCCTGAGCTTCTTCGTGCCGGGCATGGCCCTGCAGATGCTGCTGGTGGTCGTGGCGCTGATCCTGCTCTTCACCAGCTGGAGCCGCACCTGCTTCGCCTACCTGCCGCTCAAGATCGACACCACCAAGAAAGACGGCTGAGCCGGCGGCGCGTGCGGTCATGCACGCGTGCTGCCGGGCAGGCAGGCCGCCGCGTCCCGCTGGGCCCCCGCCCGCCAGGGCGAGGGCTCGGCTTCAGGAGGACGGCAGGCGGACGTCCTCGCCCTCCGGCGCTGCGGCCTTCTTTCGCCATGGTGAGACCACGCCCAGCAGGTGCGCCATGTCCTTGAAGAAGATGCGCACGTGCGCTGCGGGCTTGGCCTTGACAAGCTTCTTGTGCATGTAGGCCTGCCAGGTGAGGTGCTGGATGTCAGGGTCGTCGCAGAGTGATACGAAGCGCTCTCGGCGCTTGTCGTTCTTGTACCAGAATTTCTGCATGATCCCGAGGATCCAGAACACCCGCCCGTGCTGCTTCATGAAGCGCTTGCGCGCGGTGGCCAGCGCCTTTGCGTCGCCCGTCACCAGCAGCTCTTCCACCGCATCGCCGGCGAGCCTGCCGCCGACGAGCGCGTAATAGATGCCCTCGCCGGATGCGGGTGCGACGACGCCGGCGGCATCCCCCGCCAGCACCACGTCACGGCCGTTGTCCCACTTGGGCAGCGGGTGCAGCGGAATGGGCGCGCCCTCGCGGCGCAGCGTCTCGCACTTGTCCAGCCCCGTCTCCTTGCGCAGCTGATCCACCGCGTCGTGCAGCGAGACGCCCTTGAGCTCCGTGCCGACGCCGATGCTGGTGGTCCCGCCGTGCGGGAAGATCCAGGCGTAGAAGTCCGGGGAGAGCTTGCCCTGGTAGTAGACATCGCAGCGGCTCGGCTCGAAGTCGTGCAGCCCCTTGCCCGAGGTCGGCGCCGGCGAGCGGACGATCTCATGGTAGGCAGCCACATGCGGCAGCTCCTTGGCCCCAGGGATGCACTGCTTGGCCACCGAGGACATGGCGCCGTCGGCACCGATGACGGCCTTCGCACGCACCGCGATCTCCTCGCTCCGGTCCGTCGACGCGGCCGGGCGATAATGGACCAGCGCTGTGCCGTCGGCGTCGCGGGTCAGTTTGGTGAAGGTGCCATTGCGACGCTCGGCGCCGGCCGCCGCCGCGCGCTCGCGCAGCCATTCATCGAAAGGCTCGCGGTCCACCATGCCGACGAAGCCGCCGTCGATGGGCATGTCTACGTGCCGATCGCTCGGCGCCACCATGCGCGCGGAGCGGATCTTGGCCACCAGCTGCGCGTCCGGGATCTCGAACTCCTCGATGGCCTTGGGCGGGATGGCGCCGCCGCAGGGCTTGATGCGCCCCGGGCGATCCAACAGCAGCACCCGGCGCCCGCGCCGGGCGAGATCGGTCGCCGCGGTGGCGCCGGCGGGGCCGCCGCCGACGACGACGGCGTCGAATTCGGTGGTGTCGTTCATCGTATCCTCCGCAGAAGAGTGGCGAGTATCGAGGGCCGAGTATCGAGGCGAGCTCACCCCTCGCTCCTCGCCACTCGAAACTCGTCACTCACAAAGGTGTATTCCCAGCAACCGCCGCCCTGACCGCAAAGGCGCTGACCATCATGCCGCTCACATAAACCGTCACGCCGAGGCCGCTGAGCCAGGTGGCACGCTTCACCGGGTTTTCCAGGAAACGCAGCATCAGCACCCCCTGCACCATCACCAGCCCGGCAACGGCGGCGGCATGCACCGGCTGAATCCAAGCGAATAGGAGCCCGACGACGATGAACTGCGGCGTCATCATCACCACGCAGGCCACCCAGGCGGCGGCCTTGACGCCGAGCTGCACCGGCAGGGTGCGTATGCCCATCTGCCGGTCGCCTTCGATGGCCTTGAAGTCGTTCAGGGTCATGATGCCGTGGGCGCCCAAGCCGTACAGGAAGGCGAGCCAGAGGATGCGCTCGTCCGGCATGGCGCCGCCCAGCATCACCGCGGCGCCGGTGATCCAGGCCAGCGTCTCGTACGAAAAGCCAACGGCGGCGTTGCCGTACCAGCCGTTGTTCTTGAGCCGCAGCGGCGGTGCGCTGTAGATCCAGGCGAAGATCAGCCCGACCACGGTGGCCAGGAACACCCACAGGCCGAGTGCCGCGCCGAGGACGAGCGACAGCACCGTCCCGGTGACCGCCATCTTGTAGCCCCAGTTGCCCGGCAGCCGCCCGGACGGGATAGGCCGGTTCGGCTCATTGATGGCGTCCACGTCGCGGTCGTACCAGTCGTTGACCACCTGGCTGGTAGCGCACACCAGCGGCCCCGTCAGGATCACGCCAGCGATGAGCAGCCCCCAGTGCTCCAGCACATTGACACCGGACGACACCACACCGCAGGTGAAGGCCCACATGGGCGGGAACCAGGTGATGGGGTGCAGTACCTCCAGCATGGCCTTCGGCTGGGGCCGGGCGGGGAGTGCGTGCTCGGAGGCGGTTTCTGTCTTGCCGGGTGCTCGATTCGGTGGATCGCGGACCGTCCGGCTCGGCGGGCCCGGGGGCGAGGGCCCCGGCCCCGGG
>NZ_JAIFKJ010000617.1 GCF_019695415.1 Thiohalocapsa sp. | reverse complement strand
GCCGCCCGCTACAGGTGCCCGCTCTCTGCGAGCGAGGCAGCGCCGTTGTCCCCGACGACCAAGTGATCCTTCACCGACACGTCGATGAGGGACAGCGCATCCTGAAGGCGCCTGGTGAGACGGATGTCCGCTGCCGACGGCTGCGGGTTACCCGAGGGATGGTTGTGAGCGAAGATGCACGCGCAGGCGCCATGTCTGATGGCCTTGCGCACCACTTCTCTGGGGTGCACGCTCGCGCCGTCGATCGTGCCCCGGAACAGCTCCTCGTAGCGAATCAACCGCATACGAGCGTCCAGCCATAGGACGGCGAACACCTCATAGGTCAGCCCTGTCAGGTGTAGGCGTGCGAAGTCGCGAGCGAGATCTGGGCTGTTCACGAGATCCCGCTTCACCAGGTACCGCTCTTCTAGGCAGCGGATCGCGCGGCCGATGAGCTCCTGATCGGCTTCGGGCATGGAGCCTCTGCGCTCTGCCAGCGCTTCGAGAGGCAGGGAATACTGCAGTTGGTCTTTCACGACGTCTCTCTTCGGGGAGACGCCCCCGCGGGGATGTCTCCCCGTGGGTTTGGGTTGGTTGCGGCCGCGTTGGGTGACGCTTGGCCTCTGGGGTCGTCCGGTTTCTGCCTTGCGGCGCCCTCCGGTGGGGCTTAGCGCCTCGTGCCAGCCTGAACAGCGTCAAGTGGGGCAAAGCGCGCTGGCGGTGCGGCTTTCATATGTGACAGCCGCACGGCGAGCGCGCCTCGGCACCCGGGCGACGGCGATGTTCGCTGTCGCCCGGGTGGGCTGCGCACCGGTGCCGTCAGTACCGCGTCGCGCGGTAGGTTGGCTCCAGTTCCATGTAAACGATGCATTCGACGATCTGCTCAGTGTCTGGGTCCAAGATCCAGACGCTCTGCTCACTTGGGCTTTCCCCGCTTTCGCGGTCTCCGTTCTCGGCCGCTGCTTCGGCGGCCTCCTCGATGTCGCTGGCCTCCATCTCGCGGCGCAGGTCCGCGGGCGTCGGTGGCGCGACATCGATATCGGCCTCAAGGGCGTAGCGGTATTGCTTCACTCTCGTTACTCCTGCGCCGCTCGTGCGCGTTCGCGGTGCGGGTTGCGCGACGGCCTCGGGCCAACACGGGCCCGCCCCGCGGCCCCGCATGGGCTGCGGGGCGGCGCGGTCGGCACTAGGCGCCGCCCTCCTCGACGTGGGCCAGCCCCTGCTCGTCGAAGACAAGCCGGAAGGAGTGGCCGGCGAGGACATGACACCACTTCGTGTTCATCGTGCGGATGAGCTGCTCCGCGGTCTTCGCGGGACTGCTGCGGCGTGCGGACAGCACGAGCGCGAGACGGGTTTCTTCCAGTTCCACCTGCTGTTGCTCGAACCGCTCGTCGCGTATGAAGTCATCCATTTGCCGCACGACGTCTGTGCTACACCCGCCTTCGGGGATCAGCAGGATGCCGCCAGCGTCGTTCGGCGTCGGCAGGCCGATGTCACCCCGCAGGACGCCGTCTGGAATCGCGTTCGGATAGTGGAGGTACATCGCATCTTCCTTGATCTCGGCGAGGACACGCCCAACGCGGGTCTCGATGCGATAAGCCGCGCAGAAGACAAGCCACGGATCAGCGCAAAGCGTCGCTGCGGGATAGCGCTCGAGGGTTCCCATGACGTCCGTCACCCGCACGACGAGATCCTCGTCGCGCACCAGGTGCCGCAAGGCCCACTTGGGCAGCTTGCTCGGGTCCGTCACGCCGTAGACGTGCTCACCCGCATAGGCCGCCATAAGCGCTAGGGCATGCTCCTCGGGGTCGAACGACCCCGAGATCTCGACGAGTACGACCTGCCCGCACTCGATCTGCTCCCTGCTAAAGCCCTCGGGGATGCGCTCCAGCCAGTGCAGCGGACTCACGTACTCCCATCCCTCCAGCGTGATTACCGGATAGTCCGGTTTCACCAGCAGCCCGGCATAGAGACAGCCCGCTTCGCGAAAGAGATCTTCCGCGTAGCTGAACAGCGGCAACCATGCGGCGATGAAGTCCAGCTCGCCCTGTGCGCCGGTGCGCTCAGAGACGTCTCCGGCGACGTACCGTGCCTTGCGGTCCGCAAGGAAGCGGCGCACCTGCACGCTGAGCGCTTGCTCGACCGCGGAACCGGTTTCCGTCGCGTCGTACAGGTAGTCACGGTCGGGCCAGCGCGCCTGAACACGCTGCGGATCGAGGTGCACGACGATCGTCCTGCCATCCCCGGACCGCGAGCGGACACCACCCCGATGCAGCCAAACCGGCTGTCCATTCAGGTAGGTAGTCGGGCCGAGGCGCAGCAAGTGCGCGATGCTGCCGGCGTCCAGCGCGCCGCGCTCAACGTGAATCCCGGGGATGGAGATGTACCCAGGACCAGTCAGCGCGAACTGCTCCGCCTCCATGGCGTGGGGACGGGCAATGTCCCGTCCGTCCAACGAGACAGCGATGGGGAAGCCTTTCCCCTGGCGCTCGATTTCTGCCTTGATCAGTGCCCGCGCTTGCTCCGTGCTCCAAGCGCCCACGTTCACGCCGAGCAGCGTGACGCGGGTCCCCGTGCGACGGGGGCTGGGATGCACGGTGACGTGCTCGCCCGCGAGCAGCGTTTCGGTGTCGGCATCGATGCGGAACTCGCTCGACTCGACGCATACGCGAGTCGCCGCGTACAGCGCGGACAGGAACCCCACGCCGTAGGGCGCCTCCAGCGCGATGGTCTCGGGATCCCATTTGGAGCGGGCGACGCAGAGCAGCGACTCGACGCTCTCAATGCCGCATCCGTCATCCGTCACGACGACGTCGAGGAGCGGTTCATCGCCGGCGCTTGTGGCGTCGCTCGAATCAAGCGAGCGTGTCGCGAAGGCTACCCGGCTTGCGCCTGCTCTGCGGGCGTTCTGCATGAGCTCACCGATGAAGGTCGTCGAGCCTGAGAATGCCTGCCGCAGGGTGCGGAGCAGGTTGCCTGGGTCCACGTCGAGGCGGACTTGTTGGCTGTTGTTCTGCATGGTGTCCTCTCCTGATATCGCGAGCCCGGGCGGGCTGCGACACATGGGTTGAGCACGGCGGTGTACGCTGCGCCGTCGTGCGATGGGGCCGGGGGATACCCGGCTGCGTCTGTGGTGGATGGCGCCGCGAACGCGGCGCATTTGGGTTGCGGTGCGGCTACAAGCCGCAGGCGCGGGCAATGGACTTCAGTTGGTCGTCGGTGCGGAACGCGAGGGCCAAGAACAGATCGCCGCCATCGAACCGCTTGCGCTGCTTTCGGGCCGCCGGGCGCATCCGCGCGATACCGGCCTGGATCAGTGCGCTCTTTTCTTCGTTGCGCATGGCGTGCTCCTCTTCGTTTGGGGGCACACCGTCCCCGTCGGAGCGGATGCGCCCCTTGGGCTTGGGATGGGCCGGCTCTGCCGACTTGGGGTAATCGGGTTCTCGGTCCAGAACGGACCCCGCTCCCGTGGCGGGTCTAGGTGCGCGCTGACAGGTCGCGACCGTGGATACGGCAGCACGTCGGCTGTCCCCTGCCGACGCGGGCCGGCACGGGGCAACCGCCGGCGAGCCGGGGTTGCCGCTGTTGGGGTTCGAATCGTCTCTCCGGGTGGGCGGCCTCGCCTGCCCGCAGCGTTCGGTGGGACGCCATCCCTGGCCTGATGCGATCACGCGATGAGGAGCTGGCGAGCGATGCGCATCAGCTCGGGCTTGAGCTGATTCAGCCTCGAGATCGTGACATGCGTCGGGAACAACCACGACACCTCGTAGGAGATCCCGATGCCGACCGTCTCGATGCCCGCCGCCGCCATGCGCTGGACGATGTCCCACGCGCTATGGCGGTCGTTGGGCTCCCCGTCGG
>NZ_JAIFKJ010000244.1 GCF_019695415.1 Thiohalocapsa sp. | reverse complement strand
CTGGCGGGGGGGGCGGCGGCCCGTGTGGCGGTGTGGGCGGGTGGGCCCTCCGCGGCGGGTTCGTGTACAGCGGTGAGGGTGTTAGGCCGGTGCCGGTCCCGGTCCGGAACTTGGATACGCGCAAGATAGCTGCGGGTCAGCTCCGCTGCGGTGAGGATGCCGGCGTCGAAGGCGGCCTGGACCGACGCGATGCCGGCCTCGATGACCTCGAAACTCTGCGGCGCCGGAGCATCCTCGGCGCCGACAGGCGTGCTCAGCACTAGGATGGCCAGCGCCACAATCAAACCGGCTGCGCCCGTGTGCCGAGGTGACGACTGCCAGCGCGCCACCAGGCCCGATCTGGTCATTATGGTGTTCCCCCTGCCTCACGACAGAGGATACCCGAACCAGCGCACACTGACCGAAAGCGTAGACACGGCGCCGCCGTGCGGCGCGCTCAGGATGCCGGCAGCAGCGCCGGCAGCGAAAACCCCTCGGGCGGCACGAGCACCGGCCCGAGCTGATGCAGCAACAAAATCGACAGGGCCAGCAAGAATGCCAGATGCAGCACCCAGCGCAGCTGGTGGTTGAGCCAGGCCGCGCGCTCGGCGTTACCCTCCTCCAGCGAAATAATGGACTGCATGTACAGCCCGAACTGGGCGATCAGAAACAGCAGTGTGAACAATGCTGCTAGCGCCAAAGCGGCGCCGCTGTAGGCCGGCAGCGGAGCGTCTGACTGCAGCAGGTCGTAGAGTGCCGTCAACCACAGCACCGCGAGCCCGAGCCAGCCCCATAGAAACATGCGCCCGAAGCTCGCCTTGCGCAGCGCCAGACGCATGCGGGCAGACTTGAGGCGCGCGATGGCCGGGAGCTGGACGAACAACACGAAGAATAGTCCGCCCAGCAGTAGCAGGTTCGCGACCTCGCGCGCGGCGACCACGGCGGCATGCAGGAGATTGTCACTCATGTCGGGATCAACTGGATTCGGACCCAGTCTCGTGTAACACGATAGCAGCCCGAGCCGCCGAGCGCGTGCACCGAGCGACGACAACGCGCATTGCGCCGCTGATCAGTCACGGCTGCCACTGCCCGCCCAATGACGGCTCGGCCGGGCTTCAGAGCGCAGCCGTCAAGAGGCCATGACGGCTCTCCGGCCAGGACAAGGGTAAGCTTACGTGCCAACCGTCGCCCGGTGCCGTGTGCAGAGGCTTCCCGTCGGGGCCGAGCATACCGGCGACCCGAAACCTGTGCTGCCCCTGTGGTGTCAGCAGCTCGAGGTCGTCCCCCTCGGCGAAGCGATTCTTCACCGCGACGCTGACCAGCCCGGGGGCCTCGGCCGGACCGACGATCTCTCCGACGAAAATGCGCTGGCGGTTACGCGAGGCGCCCTCGGCGTAATTCTGCAGCGCAGACGGGGCATGCCGGCGGTAGAAGCCCTCGGTGTAGCCCCGGTTGGCAAGCGCGTCGAGCTCCTCCAGCAACTTGGCGTCGAAGGGTCGGCCTGCGGCGGCGTCGTCGATGGCGTGGCGATACACCCGCGTGGTGCGCGCGGTGTAGTAATGCGACTTGGTGCGGCCCTCGATCTTGACGCAGTCGATGCCCATCGCGGCCAGACGCGCAACATGCTGCACCGCCCGCAGGTCCTTGGCGTTCATGATGTAAGTGCCCTGCTCGTCCTCGAACACGGGCATGTACTCGCCGGGTCGCTTGGCCTCTTCCAGCAGCCAAACGGCGTCCGCGTCTGGGTGACGGGCAGTGGCCGGTGCAGGCTCGGCGGCGAGCAGCGCCGCCTCCGGGAGAGTCCCGGCGGGCGCGCCTGCCGCACCCGAGGCCTGCGCCTGGGCTTCGTCTACGGACGCCACGCCGGCGACCCGGTACTCCCAGCGACAGGCGTTGGTGCAGGTACCCTGGTTTGCGTCCCGGTGGTTGAAGTAGCCGGACAGCAGGCAGCGCCCGGAGTGGGCGATGCAGACGGCGCCATGCACGAACACCTCCAGCTCCATGTCCGGGGAGGCGGCACGAATTTCGGCGATCTCGTCCAGCGAGAGCTCCCGGGAGAGAATGACACGGGCAACGCCTTGCCGCTGCCAAAAGCGCACCGCGGCGGCATTGGTGGTGTTGGCCTGCACCGACAGATGCACAGGCAGGTCGGGCCAGCGCTCGCGCACCAGCAGGATCAGCCCCGGGTCCGCCATGATCAGGGCATCGGGGCCGAGGGCCACCACCGGGGCCATGTCGTCGAGGAAGGTCTTGACCTTTGCACCGTGGGGCAGTGCATTGGCGGCGAGATAGAAGCGCCGGCCAAGGGCGTGAGCCGCGTCGATGCCCGCGGCGAGATTACGCTGATCGAAGTCGTTGTTGCGCACCCGCAGGCTGTAGCGCGGCGCACCTGCGTAGACGGCATCGGCGCCGTAGGCAAGGGCGTAGCGGAGGTTTTTGAGGGTCCCCGCCGGGGCCAACAGCTCCGGCTTGTGGTGCGCGGTCGTGGTCATGGACATGTATGACTAGCGAGGCGATGCCGTAGGCCGACGAGCAACCGGATCGCCAGAATGACACCAGTCTGTTTTCGCCAAGGCTGAGGGCTGAGAGCCGGACTTCCACACCGCCGGCAGTGTCTATTCATCAGCCGTCTGCCCTCAGCCCTACGGGCGTCCGGATCATGAGGCGGCATCGAAAATCAGACGCCTCCGCAAGCATAACGCGCGGTGAAGCAATCTAGTGCAGCTCCACCTCGAAGGTGAGGCGCTCGCTGCCACCGATGACCTTGTCGCGCAGCACCTGCACCGGGAGGGTGTCACCCGGGCGGCTGTCCATCAATGCGATGCGGATGTCCGCATAGCTGTCGATGCTGCTGTCGCCGACGCTCACGATACGGTCCCCGGTCTCGACCCCCGCGGCCTTGGCGCCGCTGTTCTCGCTGAAGCCCTGCACGCCGAGACCTTGGCCCTCGGCCTCTGTGTCAAGCATGACGCCGAGCAGGCCTGTGGCCGGTAGATCGACCCGTTGCGGATAGAGAATGAAATCCGCCAGCGCTGGATCGAAGGGCCGCATGCTGCCGCTCACCACCGTGGCCGCTGGCACTTCGATGCGCCGCGCCACCCGCTGCGGGATGCCCTGACCGTATTCGACATGCCCAGTGCCGGCCAGCACGACCAGGGTCTTGTCCGGATGTGCGCGCAGGTAGGCGACGGCGCGCTCGGCCATACCCTCATCCCACAGGAGCTGCACGTCGAGAAAGTGCTCGAAGTCGGCATCCTCGTCCTTGGGGTGCATGGCGAACACCGCCTCCACCCGCTCGCGGTACGCCGGGTCATCGCGATCCATATCCGTGGGAATCTGTGCCGCCTGCTCCGGGCTCAAAGATGCGATGCCGCCATCGCCCGCCTGATCGGTGATCTCCTTGGGCAGATTCAGGGCGATGAGCGGAATGCCGTGCTCGCGGGCGAAGCGCAGGATGGGCCGGTAAAGACGATAGTCGAAGCGCCAACGGGTAAAGTACTCCGTCCGCCGCAGGAACTCCGCCTCGCTGATTGCACCGGCGATGAACTCGTCCAGGGCCGCCTGAAAGGGCTGCTGAAAAAACTCCATGCCGATGGCGAGCGATCGCCCCTGCTCGTGCAGCCCGCGGATGATGCTCAGCTGATTCAGATGGTCCTCGTAGCGGTCGTGGGACTCGCCGACATAGACCACCCGCTTGTCCGCGAGCCTTGTGAGCAAGTCGTCGAGACCTGCGACACGGGCGGTTTCCACCACCGTCGTTGCGGTGTCTTGGATCTCGTCCTGGCCCGGCAGCATGCCGGCGGCCTCCTCCGCGGCGGCCACTGGGACAAGGGCACCTGCCGCGAGAAAGAGGGTGAAAACGGACATGCAAGTGAAGCGGTGTTGGATCATGGCGACTGCTGTGATTGTCTGACTGACGTCTCCATTATGAGGGCTCGCGGTGCGCGCGTCCCGGGCTCTCGACCTGCGCCTCGCTGCCGTGGGCTGCGCTCGCATCGCAGCCGCCCCGAACCTTTGCCGAGACGACCACGAAGCGACCATACGCCGACCCATGAAGTTCCCTTCTTCGAGCATCGCTGACCCAGAGCCGGGCCGCTGCACCTCGGACTTTCGTGCCAGCGCGGCCCGTTTGCCGGCGGCACATGCGTTGTGGGCCTGCCTGCTCCCGCTCGCACTCCTATTGATGCCCCTGGCTGGCGTAGCGGCGCAGAGCCAGCCAGTGGTCGGACATGTCATCGATGCAATGCTCGACCCCGAGACTGGCACCCTGCGCGCCACCGACGAGCTGTCGCTGCCCGCCGGCGCGACGCAGATAATCTTTCTGTTGCACCGCGGGCTGGAGCCGCAGGTGGCGGCGGGTAATGCGGTGCTGGAGCGCGTAGGCCGCGACGGCCACCTGGAGCGGTTCAGGTTGACGGCGAATGGCGACGCCACGGTGACGCTGCGCTACGGCGGCAAGATCCGTCATCCACTCACCACCGTGCGTGAGGGGATGGGCCGCGAGCGCCAGCAGCTGGTGGGCACCATCAACGCCGACGGCGTCTTTCTCACTGGCTATACCGGCTGGTACCCGAACCTGCCAGGGGCACTGAACCGCATGGAACTGGACGTGCGCGTGCCCCCAGGCTGGCTCGCCGTTTCACAAGGGGCGGGCCCCGAGCGCATCGAGGGCGACGACACCCGCGTGCGCTGGCAGGAGGACCACCCGCAAGACGAGCTCTATCTCATTGCTGCCCGTTTCAAGCTCTATCGCAAGGACACGCCCTTTGGCGAGGCACAAGCCTATCTGCGGCTGCCGGACCCGGCACTCGCAGAGCGCTATCTGGAGGCCACCGGTGACTACCTGACGCGCTACAGCGAGCTCATCGGCCCCTACCCCTATGCCAAGTTCGCGCTGGTGGAGAACTTCTGGGAGACGGGCTACGGCATGCCCTCGTTCACGCTGCTGGGCTCGCGCGTTATGCGCCTGCCTTTCATCCTCCACAGCTCCTATCCGCATGAGATCCTGCACAACTGGTGGGGCAACAGCGTCTATGTGGACTACGCCGCCGGCAACTGGGCCGAGGGTCTCACAGCCTATCTGTCCGATCATCTCAACAAGGCCCTCGCCGGTGAAGGCGCCAATTACCGTCGCGATCAGCTCAAGGCCTATGCCGACTACGTGCGCGAAGACCAGGACTTCCCGATTAGGGCGTTCCGCGGCCGTCACGGCAGCGCATCCCAGGCCATCGGCTACGGCAAGATGCTGATGGCCATGCACATGCTGCGGGTGATGCTGGGCGAGGAGACCTTCCGCAACGGTCTGCGCACCTTCTACCGGCAGAATCGCTTCCGCACGGCGGACCTCGACGATCTGAAGCTCGGCTTCGAGCTTGCAAGCAACACGGAGCTGGATGACTTCTTCACCGCCTGGACCACACGCACCGGCGCCGCCAAGCTCCAGCTCGGCGACGTGAGCGTCGAACAGAGCCCGAGCGGTGGCTACGTGGTTTCCGGCAGCGTCTACCAGATCCAGGATGACGCGCCCTACCCGATGACCGTCCCGGTGGTTGTGCATTCCGAGCGGGGCACACCGCGGGAGGTGACCGCCACCTTCAATCAGCGTGCTGCGCGCTTCGAGGCTAAGCTCGCCACCCGGCCGGTGCGCGTGGCCGTCGATCCTCAGTTCGACACCTTTCGAGAGTTGCTGCCGGAGGAGTCGCCGGCGTCCCTCAGCAACCTGTTCGGTGCAGAGCAGGGGTTGATGGTGCTTCCGGCAGGCGCATCGGCAACCCTGCAGCGTGCCTACCGCAACCTGGCACTGAGCTGGCAGCAGGGCCATCCCGAGTGGGAGATCACAGAGGACACCGTGCTGGGATCACTGCCGGAAGATCGGGCCGTGTGGTTGTTCGGGTGGGAGAACACCTTTGTGGAGGAGCTGGCGGCTGCGGCGGGCGCCGATTGGGCCTTAGACGCCGACGCCCGCAGCCTGACACTGGCCGGCGAACAGCAGTCAGACGTGAGCGTTGCGCTTGCGGCAGGCGATGCCGTCCGGCCACTCGGTTGGGTGGCGGCGGCAACCCCGTCGGCGGTGCCAGGGCTCGCGCGCAAGCTGCCGCACTATGGCAAGTATGGCTATCTGACCTTCACCGGCGATGCGCCGGAGAATCAGCTCAAAGGGCAATGGCCGCCGGGGGACTCGGCACTGACCAGGTGGCTCTCGGAAGCGCGGCCGATCCTGCGCATGCCGACGCGCAGCACCTTGGCGGCGCGCTGAGGCTTGTAACCCGCGGCGAGCCGCGAGCCGACTCACCGACGGTACCCAGCGCGTCGTTAGGCCTGCATCGGCATGCCGCGCCCGCCCGTACCTGCACCACCGTGGAGGGCCACAGCATACTTCATGAGCTCGGCCTGGGATTCGAGGCCGAGCTTGGACATCATGCGCCTGCGATAGGTATCCACCGTCTTGGTGCTGATGCCCATGACATCCGCAACCTCGCGTGCGCGCTTGCCCTCGGCAAGGCCCTTGAGCACCAGCCGCTCCCGACGCGAAAGCAGGCGCTTTTCGGGGCCGCTCAGAATCTGCGAACTGTCCGGGAGCCAGGTCTGGCCGCCAGCCACCGCACGCACAGCCTCGGCCAGGGTGACCACCGATTCGTCCTTCAGCACGTAACCCTGCACCCCAGCCTCCACCATCTGCGATACGAAGGGACGCTCGCCCTGCGCCGAGAGGGCGATGACCCGCGTGTGCGGCAGCAGCTTGACGATCCGCATTGCGGCCTCGATGCCGTCCACGCTGGGCATACAGACATCCATGAGCACGATATCGGGCTTCCAGGCCTGCGCCAGCGTGATGGCCTCGGAGCCATTGCTGGCGTAGGCCACGACCTGAATGTCCGGCTCGCGCGAGAGCATGGCCCCGAGGGCTTCGCGAATCATCTTGTGGTCATCGGCTAGGACAACTTTGATGGGCATGACTAGGTTCCTGGTCTCTTGGACCTGCTGTTCGGCGCTGCGGCATTTATATCCTCATCAGCACTGTCGGCGTCAATGATGTTCATCGGCCAGGTCGATGACACCATCGCAGTGACCGAAATCGCGCCGGATCTTGTAGGCGAGACGCCGACATCGGCGCTCAGTCTCCGGCCCTGGCGGCAACCGCCGAGCGTATGCAAGTGCCTGCGCGGGGTCCTTGACCCGATGCTCGAAGTGCTTGGACAGCGCCTCGCAGGCACCGGTGTGCCCCTCGGCGTCGAGCCGCTGCCAGAGTTCCAAGGCCGCGCTCCAGTCTCCGGCTCGGGCATGCAGACCGCCCAGCAGATATCTGGCCTCCGGCTCCAGTGCGGCCGCGCCGACGTCCGCCAGCACGCGCCTGGCCGCTTCCGCGTCCCCTGCCGCAAGCCGCCAGCGGGCAATTCGCAACGGGTCCGCCCCATAAGCGGCGGGGGCCAGGTGCGCCGCGGCCAGCCGTGCCGGCAGCGCGGCAACGGAGACGAGGTCCGTGCGATTGTGCGCCAGCACCCCCTGCAACCGATGTCCATCGCCGCGGCGCAGCCAATCCAGCCAGGCCGCGGGAGCCTCCGCGCCGGGCAGATCGCCCGCACGCCGATGGCCCAGCAGACGTTGCTCGACGCTGGCGAGCCGGCAATCGGGCCAGCGCGGCGCAAAGGCACGGCGCACCGGGTGCAGCAGGTCCAGGTGCGGGATGTCGTTGGCGACATCCTCCATCCGCGCCAGCCGCAGCCGGGCGGAAAGCAGGGGCAAGTCGAAGGTCTTGCCGTTGTAGCTCAACAGCAACGCGGCCTGGGTAAGCTCGGCTCGCACGCAAGCGAGGAAGTCGGCCTCCGCATCCAGCCGCGTCAGTAGGTACTGAATCAGCTCCAGGCGGTCGTTGCGCCAGTGGGCAAGCCCCACCAAGAACACCCAGGTGCCGGTGCCGCCGGCGAGCCCGCTGGTCTCCGTGTCCATGGCGATCCAGCAAGCCGGGTCTGCTGAGGCCTCGGGCACAAAGAGCCGCACCGCTGCGGGGTCCGCATCGAGGCTGCAGTGTCCATGGCGCAGCGCGAGCGGCCGGTACTGCGCCAGCCGCAGCACACCGTCAGCAAGCCGCTCTGCGCCGAGTGCCCCGGCGAGTTCCGAATCGTCCGGGATACCGACGCCCGCCACGGCAGTCTGCCGTTGCACAACGCCGGCGGTATGCGCAGGCTTGGCTGCCCCGACGCGTGCCGATCCGAGCCGGCGCAGCCGCTCCCCGAGGCTCGGCTGCGCCGGCGCCGCGGACGGCGCGGCGGGCTTCACCGCCGCATCGCCGCGGAAGCGCTGCAGGCGTTCACGCAGGCCGCTCATCCGTCACGCCGCCGTAGCTGCGCGGCGCAGCTCGCGTCGCGCTCGTCCGAGCCCGCTGCGTACGCGACGGCTCGAGCCGCCTTGCCCGCGAGCATCCCCAACACAGCCAGCGCCAGCTGCCTGGGCGTTTGCGAGCGCTGCTCGTCGCCAGGCAGGATCGGCCCGACGCAGGCCGGACAGCCTGCGCTGCAGGCGCAGCCCTGCACCAGCGCCAGCGCATCGACGACGAGCGTCGCCGCAACATCGAACAACGGCGCCGACAGCCCAACGCCGCCCGGATAGTTGTCGTAAAGGAAGAGCGTCGGCTCGAAGCCGCCCGCAGGCGGACCGTCGAGGGGGCGATTGTCCGGATCGCGCAGCTGGCCGCGGCCGTCGGGCGCCACCACGGCAAACCAGCGGCCCTGCCCGTCTCCCACGGCACGCCCGAGGTCCAGGATCTCTGCCATGGCGCGCAAGGCCGCCACGTGATGCAGGGCATAGGCAGCGCCGAGGAAGCCCTCCACCAGCCGCTCCCGGCTGCCGAAGCACTCGGCGACCGCCTTTACCAGCACGCTTGGATGCAACTGCCACCACACGGCGGTGGTATGCATTTCCTGGTCCGGCAGATCGATGTTGCCGTAGCCGATGTTGTCGTGGCTGTAGTAGCGGATCTTCTTGTAGCCGGGGTAGCGCCGCACGAGATGCACTTCGCCATGGGCCACCGCCGCGAAGGCATCGAAATCGGGCTGGGGTCCGCACTCGACACCCCGGGAGCCACCGAAAGTATGAGGCACGGACGCGGCGGCAGCGTCGTGCGACGCATGGACACTGCACCGATCGAGCTCCGCCAGGATCTTGAGCTTGGTGTAGTCGATGGCGTCGGTGTAGTAGTCGGCACGGGTCTTGGTGACATACGCCTTGCGGCCCGTCCAGTCCAGACGCTCGACCTGGTACGGCTGGGATTGCACCATGTAGATGGCGCCCTCGTAGACGGTGCCGGGAGCGCCCGTGTAGTCCACCTCGGCGATGATGGTCTGCTTGCCGCCGGTGGTGTCGATGACGACGAAGTTACCCTCTGCCACCGAGCGCAGGGACACGGCATTGGCCGGATAGCTGTCCGCAACCCAGAACCATTGTTGCCCCTGCCTTTGCAGGAGCCCCTCGTCGCGGAGGTAGGCAAGCATCTCAGTGAGGTCCTCGGCGCAGTCGCCAAAGCCCTCGCCGTCGCGAAAGGGCAGCTCGAAGGCGGCGCAGCGCACATGGTCCATCAGGATGAGCAGCTGATCCGGGTGGATGCGCGCATGTTCCGGCGAGCTGCCGAGAAAGAACTCAGGGTGCCGCACCATGTACTGATCCAGCGGGTCGCTGGTGGCGACCAATACGCCGAGGCTGGGCCGGTTGCGCCGCCCCGCCCGCCCGAGGCGCTGCCAGGTGGCGGCGATGGTGCCCGGGTAGCCGTTCAGCACGGCGACATCCAGGGCACCGATGTCCACACCCAGCTCCAGCGCCGAGGTGCTCACCACGCAGTCCACGCGACCCGCCCGCAGCGCCCGCTCGCCACTGCGTCGCTCGCTCGGTAGGTAACCGCCGCGGTAGGCCAGCACCCGTGCCGGGCGCCGCGGATCGCGGTCGAAGACGTCCTTCAGGTACTTGGTGATCACCTCTACCATTAGGCGCGAGCGGGCGAAGACGATGTTCTTGAGCCCCTGTCTGGTCGCCGCCCGGGCGATGCGCGTGGTCTGGGAGCGCGCGGACGCTCGGATGCCGAGGTCCGGGTCGATGACGGGCGGGTTCCACAGCAACAGATGGCGCGCCCCCCGGGGCGCGCCGCTGTCGGTGACCGCATGCACCCGCTCGCCGACGAGCCGCCCCGCCAGCTCCGCCGGATTGGCGATGGTGGCGGACGCGAAGATGAACACCGGACTGGCCCCATAGAACCGGGAGATACGCAGGAGCCTCCGGAAGACATTGGCCACATGGCTGCCGAAGACGCCACGGTAGCCATGCAGCTCGTCCACCACGACGAATTGCAGCGATTCGAAGAACTGCGCCCACTTGGTGTGATGCGGCAGGATCGCCTGATGCAGCATGTCCGGGTTCGACAGCACGATATCGCCGCGTGTGCGCACCGCCTTGCGGGCATCTCCCGGCGTGTCGCCGTCGAAGGTGAAGGCCTTGATTCCCAAGGACCCGCCCGAGGAGCTGCCCGAGGAACTGCTGGGCGAGCCGCCTCGCGCGGCAATCGTGTCTGAGACGCGCATGGAGCCGCCAGCGTCTACAGACCCGACCAGCGCCTGGTTGAGCGCCGACAGCTCCGCCACCTGATCCTGCGCGAGCGCCTTGGTGGGGAACAGATACAGTGCCTTCGCCTGCCGCGTCAGCACCGCATCCAGCACCGGCAGGTTGTAGCAGAGCGTCTTGCCGGACGCCGT
>NZ_JAIFKJ010000210.1 GCF_019695415.1 Thiohalocapsa sp. | reverse complement strand
CGCTTACATGAGGCGGGATTGCCAGCCGAGGCGGCTGCAGACACCCGCCCTCACGCTTGCTGAACAGACCGTCCACTGGAGGACACACCGCCATGACCGACACCGCCGTTGCCGAGCGCGAAGCGCCGCAGGCCGCCATTCGCGTCAACCACGTCAGCCTGGATCAGCCCTGGGAGTGGCTGGACAAGGGCTGGCACGACATGATCCGAGCACGCAAGTACAGTCTCACCTACGGCGCCGTTATCGTGCTGATCAGCGGCCTCATCACCCTCGGCTTCATGAACGAGGGGCTGACCTTCATGGTCCCGTTCCTCGTCGCCGGCTTCTACCTGCTCGCGCCCATCATCGGTCTCGGCCTGTACCAGATGAGCGCCCGGCTCGAGCGCGGGGAGAAGCTCCACTTCTGCCACTTCCTGGAGGCCTGGAAGGGCAATCAGGCCCAGCTTGGCGTCATCACCGCGGGCCTGCTGATCATCATGCAGCTGTGGATGATGTCCAACTTCGTGCTCTTCGCCCTGCTCTACACCGGGATGCATCCGCCGCTGGAGAACTTCTTCGGCACCGTCTTCCTGTCGGGCGAGAACAACGCCTTCGCGCTCGCGAGCATCGGCGTCGGCTTCCTGCTGGCCTGGGTGGCCTACGCCATCAGCGCCATTTCCGTGCCCATGCTGATGGACCGCGATGTGGACGGCTTCACGGCCATCCGCACCAGTGTCAAGGCCGTGGTGGAGAATTGGCAGGCCATGACCCTGTGGGCCGGGCTCATCGTGATGTTCATCGCCCTCGGCCTCATGTCCTTCTACATTGGACTCTTCGTCGCCATGCCGCTGGTGGGTCATGCCACCTGGCATGCCTACCGCGATATCGTGCCTCGGCAGGACTGACGCCACCCCGCCCCGACTCGGCCAGGGATGGCCGTCTGCTTGAAGTAACCCCGCCGCACCTACAGCTTTTCGGCACCCGGCTATCCGCCCAAAATCCGCTGCCCGACAGGTGACCGATGAGCGACATGACCCACCCCGACCCTGCCAACCTGAAATCCGGCCCCAAGACCTGCGCCCGCTGCGGCGCCAGTTTCGTCTGCAAAGTGGACGACCTGCCCCACTGCCAGTGCGTCGGCGTGAGCCTGTCACCGGAGACACTCGGCAAGCTGCAAGAGGCCTACAGCGACTGCCTTTGCTCCCGCTGTCTCAAGGAGCTGGCGGGCAAGGAGCGCGACGGCGACGTGCTGATCAACGAGGGCCAACGGTAACGACGCCGAAGCGCGCGGCAGCAAGGTCTGCTTGACTCGGTGGCCAGGGCCGCACGGCTGCGGCGACGGGCCTAACCGCCGCAGGGGCTGTGATAATCTGCCCCTTTGAATGCCGGGGTAACGAGTAGCTATGGCTGTACGCGCATTCGACAGCATCATCATCGGCGCGGGCCCCGCCGGTGAAGGTGCGGCGATGAAGCTCGCCAAGGCCGGCCAACGGGTGGCCGTCGTCGAGGCCCACACCCAGGTGGGCGGCGGCTGCACCCATTGGGGCACCATCCCGAGCAAGGCACTGCGCCACTCCATCCAGATGCTCGCGGACTATCGGCGCAACCCGCTGTTCCATCACACGGTGGATCAAGCAGAGGTGGAGTTCCCGGATCTGCTCCGGGCGGCGGACTCGGTCATCGACCACCAGGTACGCACCCGCTACCGCTACTATCAGCGCAACCGCGTGGAGGTCGTCTTCGGCCGCGCCCGCTTCGTGGACGCCCACCGCATCGACGTGGTGCGCCCGGACGGCGCCAGTGAGTCGCTGCGTGCGGAGCACTTTGTCATCGCCACCGGCTCTCGGCCCTATCACCCGCCGGATGTGGACTTCTCGAACCCGCGGGTGCTCGACAGCGACTCCATCCTGGGCCTGCAGCACACGCCGCGCAGCCTGACCATCTACGGCGCCGGGGTCATCGGCTGCGAATACGCATCCATCATGAGCTACCTGGACATCAAGGTGAACCTGGTGGACACCCGCGACCGGCTGCTCTCTTTCTTGGATGATGAGATCACCGACGCGCTCAGCTATCACCTGCGCGAGCAGGGCGTCGTGATTCGACACGACGAGATCTACGAGTCCGTGGAGCCCAGCGACGACGGCGTGGTACTGCACTGCAAGTCCGGCAAGAAGCTCAAGACCGACGTACTGCTCTGGGCCAACGGCCGCAGCGGCAACACCGAGGACATGGGGCTGGAGGCCATCGGGCTGGCACCCAACAAGCGCGGCCAGCTGGAGGTCAACGAGAGCTATCAGACCGAGCTCGGGCACATCTACGCCGTCGGCGACGTCGCCGGGCCGCCGGCACTCGCCAGCGCCAGCTACGATCAGGGCCGCTTCGTCGGCGCCCACATCGCCGACGGCGAGTGCGACTGGTCCCTGGTAGAGGAATTCCCAACCGGCATCTACTCAGTGCCGGAGATCAGCTCCGTCGGCCGCACCGAGCGCCAGCTCACGGCGGATCACGTGCCTTACGAAGTCGCCCAAGCCCATTTCAAGGCCATCGCCCGGGCGCAGATCACCGGCCACACCGTCGGCATGCTGAAGATCCTGTTCCACCGCGAGACGCTGGAAATCCTCGGCATCCACTGCTTCGGCGAGCAGGCCTCGGAGATCATCCACATCGGCCAGGCCATCATGCGCCAGCCGCCGCCGGCCAACACCATCCAGTACTTCGCCGAGACCACCTTCAACTACCCCACCATGGCGGAGGCCTACCGGGTGGCCGCCCTGAACGGGCTGAATCGATTGTTCTGACGCCGGCCCTCATGTTAGGTTGCGATAATCGCAACTAAGAAGAGGTGCACCGTGTCCACGACCATTGGCCTCAAGCTCGACGACGAAACCCGGAACCGGCTCCAGCGCCTAGGCGAAGCCCGCGACCGCTCGCCGCACTGGCTGATGAAAACGGCTATCACCCAGTTCCTCGACCGCGAGGAGCGCATCGAGCAGGAGCGGCTGGAGGACGAGGCGCGCTGGCAGCGCTGGGTGGAGACCGGCACCCACATCGACCATGACGAGATGACCGCCTGGCTGGACGGCCTCGCAGCCCGCGCGGACGAAATGGCTCGCCAACGGCAGGACGCAGATAGCGGGCGTGAACGCATATCCGCAGAAAAGGCCGATGACCGGGCCGAGCAACCGCACGCCGCGATTGCCGACGAGCCCGGCCCATGGCGCTGATCTGGCTGCCGGAGGCCAAGGCTGACATCCAGCGCCTGTTCGATTTTCTGGCCGACGTCAATCCCACCGCCGCCGCGAAGGCCATCCGCCTGATCCGCACCGGCGCCGACCGGCTGCTCGACCACCCCCGGCTCGGCCGACCGATGCAGGACGGCCTGCGTCGTGAGCTGTACCTGCCCTTCGCCGGCGGCGTCTACATCCTCCGCTACCGCCTTGAAGGCGACACCGTCGTCATGATCCGCGTCTGGCATGGGCGCGAGCAGCGCGGCTGAGCATGCACCGCCTGACTGCGATGCTTCAGCGGGTGGCTTTTGGCTGGCTGTGGCTCCAACGCGCTCTGGCTCCAACGCGCCAGCGTTGGACCGGTCGCGACGCCCCGGCGTCGCATCCCTGATGCCCGCGGATCATCAAAGACCCAACGGACTGCGCGCCTGCTTCATCGTAACGCTCGGCACCGTATGGGTATAGATCATCGATTCGGTCCTTCTGACCCTTGCCGTCATGGACCGTCAGCATCCTGATCTCCAGGTTGACGTCCTGCACCCGCAGCTTCAGGCACTCGAATAGACGCAGCCCGCATCCATACAAGAGCTGTGCCGGGAGGTCGAACGGCGATGCGAGGTGGCTCAACACCCGCTGCACC
>NZ_JAIFKJ010000659.1:1445-3852 GCF_019695415.1 Thiohalocapsa sp. | reverse complement strand
TCGAAGGGCTCGCGGATGTAGTTGTCCACGTCCCGCGTGCTCTCGGCCTGCTCGAAGATGTCCGTCAGATCACGCGCGAAGTCGCGCCGAACCTCCGGCGAGGGTCCATGCACCTCGGCCACCACGGACTGCAGCACCGGCGGGCCAGGGGGCATTTCGACGACGGCGATGCGCGCGCCACTCTCGTCCGCCAGGGGCTTCAGCATCTGCCGTGCTTCTACCGCGATCTCGTGGCTGGAGCGTTTGCGCTTCTTCTTGTTCTTGAGCTGAACCTGCAGCTCACCCTGCCAGGGCTTGTCGCGCAGGTAGTAATGCCGAACCATGCCATTGAAGTCGAAGGGCCGCGCAGTGCCGGCGTAGAGCTGAAGGGCCGTGACCTCGGGCATGCTGCGGAGCTTCTCGGCCATACGATGGGCGAGGTTGGCCGTCACCGGTAGGGCCGTCCCTTCGGGCATGTCCAGCACCACCGAGAACTCCGGCTTGTTGTCCAGCGGCAGCATCTTCACCGGCACCCACTTGAAGTAGAAGAAGGACAGGGTGAAGAGGAAGCTGCCCCACAGGATGAGCTTGAAGATGAGCCGGGTGCGCTTGTTCTCGATGAGCGGTGTCAGGATCGAGACGTAGAGCTTCTCCAAGCCCTCGGCTTCGCGGTGCTCGCGCTTCTCCGCCACCTCAAGGTAGCGCATGGACGGACGCAGCCACTTGGAGATGGCCAGATAAGGCGTAAAGACGAAGGCCGCGAACAAGGAGATGAGCATGGCTACGGAGCCAAGCGCCGGAATGGGCTCCATGTACGGGCCCATCATGCCGCTGACGAAGCCCATGGGGAGCAGTGCGGCGATGACCGTGAAGGTCGCGAGAATGGTCGGGTTGCCCACCTCGCGCACGGCATCCACAGCGGTGTGGTCGTCGGTGCGTCCCTCTTCCAACCAGCGCCGGTAGATATTCTCGACGACGACGATGGCAGCATCCACGAGGATGCCAATGGAGAAGATCAGTGCAAACAGGCTGACGCGATCGATGGTGTAGTTGGTGACCCACGCCATGAAAATCGTCATCAGCAGCACCACGGGGATCACCAGCAGCACCACGACGGCTGGCTTCAGCGCGCGGAATGCGATCAACACCAGCAGGAAGACGAAGAAGGTCGCGATGAAGAGCTTCTTGATCAGGTCCGAGACCTTCTCGTTCGCGGTCTGGCCGTAGTTGCGCGTAATGCTCACTTCGACGTTGTTCGGGATGCGCCCGCCCTTGAGCTCCTCCACCTTGTCGATGATGGCATTCGCCACTGTGACGCCGTTGGTGAGCTCCTTCTTGGCGATAGCGACCGTCACCGCCGGCACGCCGTCGGCTTCGATACCCTCAGGCGCTGCGGGACCGGTGTAGTAGGCCACCAGATGCTTGGCGTCCTCCGGCTGGCGCCGCACCTGGGCCACGTCATAGACGTAGACTGGGATCTCGTTGTAGGTGCCCACCACGAGCCGCGCGATCTCATCGGCACTCTTGAGGAAGGAGCCGGTGGTCACCGAGAAATGCGAGCCGCTGGACTCGACCCCGCCGGCGGTGGCCTCCGCATTGGCAGTCTGGATCGTGTTGGCGACGTCGCCGAGACTGATGCGGTAGCCGGAGAGCCGCTCCGGGAAGGCGTCCACGGTGATCTGCTCGCTGCGCCCGCCGACGATGAAGGCGTTGCCCGTATTCGGGACCTCCTTCAGCGCCTGCAGCACGTCTTGTGCCAGCAGCCGCAACTGACCGTCGTCCACGTCCGGGCGCCCATTGCCGTCCACGTCTTTGGACCAGAGCGTGAGCGTGACGATGGGCACATCGTCAATGCCCTTACTCTTCACCAACGGCGGCATGACCCCGGGTGGGATCTTGTCCATATTGGACGCAAGCTTGTCGTTCACCTTCACCAGGGACGGGCCCATCTCCTCGCCCACCTCGAACTGGACGGTGACGATGCCCTGCCCCCGCTCCGCCGCGGAGTAGACATGCTCGACCCCGGGAATCTCGCTGATCATGCGCTCCAGTGGCTGCATGGCGAGGTTGCTCACCTGCTCCGAGGATGCGCCCGGGTACTGCACCATGATGTCGATCATGGGCACCGAAATCTGCGGGTCCTCCTGGCGCGGCGTCGCGATGAGCCCAAGCAGGCCCATCATCAGCATCGCGACGTAGAACAACGGCGACAGCGGCGAGCGGATAAAAAAGCGCGCCGTGCGCCCGGCAAGCCCGAGATCTTCTTCGTTGTAGGGCGGCTCGCTCGTCGGCGGCGTACCAGGGTTGGCGCGGATACTGTCGTCCTGGCTCATGACTGGGTCTCGGACCTGGGAGGGAGGCGGTGGGGAACCTCGGTGGGGGGCGTGGATGCAGGCAGCGTGGGGGCAGGGGGAGGGGGGGGGCGGGG
>NZ_JAIFKJ010000659.1:0-1435 GCF_019695415.1 Thiohalocapsa sp. | reverse complement strand
TTGGCGCAGGGAGCGTGTCGGGGTGTGGGGGGGGGGGCTGGGGGGAGCGGTGGGGGGGGGCGTGGAGGGAGGCAGGGGGGGGGCAGGGCGAGGGAGGGCGCGGGGCGCATCAGCCTGCGGCGCCGGCAGGGACGGCCAACGGCAGCCCTGCGCGCTTGGCCCCTAGCCGCTCAGCGTCCCTCGTCGCTGCCGCGCGACCAATTGCTGGTGACGCCGGCGCCCGGGTTTTCAAGGACGCGCTCGCCGGGGCGCAAGCCGCTCAGCACCGTCACCTTGCCGTCGGGTCGCGGCTCGCCGACACGGATCAGACGCAGTTCGGGGTTGCCCTGCTCGTCCAGCACGTAGACGCCGGGCAGACTCCCGTTGAAGCGAATCGCGGATCGGGGAACCACTGGATTCACCCGGGCCGGCGCATTGAAGTCAGGCACCAGGACCTTGGCGTACATGCCAGGCTCAGAGACGCCCTGCGGGAGGTCGAACTTCACCTTGACGGTGTGGCGCTGCGGGTCCGCCATGGGAAAGATCTGCGCCACGCGCACCGGCACGCCGGGACCATCGCTGGCGGTGCCGCCGCGCGCCGGCACGTCGAGCTCGGCGCGCAGCATCATGCCCTCGCGCAGCCCTGGGCGCAGCCGCGCTGGCACGTCGACCTCCACCTGCAGATACTGCACGTCGGCGTAGTTGAGCAAAGGCTGCCCCGGCTGCACGGTGTCGCCGACCTCAACGTACTTCTTGACGATGACGCCGTCGAAGGGCGCCACAGAGCGTGCATCGCGGAGCTTCGAATCCAGTGCCCGCAGCTCGGCTTGCAGCCCCATCATGGCGTTCCGGGCCTCTTGGATCTGGGTGCCTGAGGCATACAGATCAGCGGAGAGCTCGGCGTCTTGATCGCGATCCCCGATGAAGTCTTCCATCGGCCTGGTAAAGAACTGATCGAACAGGTTCGGGATACCCATTCCGCCCGGCGACGAGCGCGCCCGCGGCGAGTACAGCTCGCGGCTGTATTGAACGCCGGCGTTGCGCAGCTTTGCATCGGCCGTGGCCATCTGTGCGATCAGTGCTTCGCGCTTCGCGCGCAGCTCGCTGTCGTCGAGCGCCACAAGCGTGTCGCCCCGATCGAATGCGTCGCCTTCGATGCCGGCAATGTACTTCACCCGGCCCGGCAACTGCGCCGCCAGCGTGACTTCTTTGTATGGGAATAACGGTACCGCCAACCGAGACCGTCGGCAGCCCTTCCGCCTGCTTGCCGCCGTAACCGCCGTCCGCGCCCTGCCCTCCGGCCCCCGCGCCGACGGCCGCCACTAGACTCGCGGCGAGCAGCCGGACCACGGCGGAGCCGGTCTTGCCCCTCGGTACGGTCTCCCGAAGACAGCTCGGTACGGTGGAGCGGGAACCGGCTCACGGACCCCCCAACCCCCCCCCGCGCGCGCGGCCA
>NZ_JAIFKJ010000157.1 GCF_019695415.1 Thiohalocapsa sp. | reverse complement strand
GACTTGGGTCGCTGAAAATGGCGGGGCGTCCTGCCCCGCACGGGAAGCGCCAATACATCAGCGCTTCCCTAACGGCAGGCGCGGCTGCCCGAGCCACCCGCTGCGGGGCGATGGCACCCGGCAGCGGGCAGCGCCCCTCAGGTTGAGCGTGAGGGCCCCATCATGGCCGTCTCGGGAGTCTGCTCTGTCTCCAGCAGGGCGCGCAGCTCGGTTGCGTCGATGCCTCGCTCGGGTCGTTCCGACACTGGGTCCAGCGGCGGTTGCCGCAGCGCTTGCCGGGGCAGTACCTGGAGGTGAACGGGGATGTCGCCGGCTAGGAACTCGAACACCGGATGCGTCTGCACCGAGCCGCTCGCGTAGCGTTGCGACGCCTCGCGCTCCTGCCACGGGATGCGCCGATCCATGAGCGCCATCAACACCTCTTCCGGGCTGTCGGCGAAGAGCCGCAGCTCGATACCATGCTCCCGCGTGGCCGTGCCACGCACCGCTGAGCCCACGAGGCGCGGGCGGAAGGCGGAGAACTCGTGCATGGCCTGCAGCGCGTGGCGGCGGAGAATCGTGAGGTCCGCAGCGCGCTCATCCGCTGCAAACAGGCGCTGCTGCTCGATGAGGGCATCGTTGATCTCGCCGTTGTCCGGCCAACAGCGCTTGTCGCTGATGCCGAGCCGGGCTGCGGCCTTTCGCCGGGCGCGCTCGAATTCCGTAGGCCCGTGCTCGGACAGGATGCGGGCCGATTCGTAGGCCAAGCGCCGGCGCTGATCGAGACAACGGTGGCGGCCGGCGCCCGGCTCCAACTGGCTGCTGCGCCGCTTCGGCCGCCGTGTGTTGGCCGTCGTTGCGGCCTTGGATCCCGATCGCCTAGGCATGGGCTTTCTCGCTTCGGTGGCAGCTCGCATTCCGCATCATAACCGCAGTTGCAATGACGGGTTGACGCAGTTGGTGAGAGCGCGCTGTGCGGCGCCCTGAGGTCCCCGCCCGACGGACGGGCGGTGTGTCCGGGGCCGGAAACCGGCGACGGCCCGTGCTTATGACGTCTTTGGGCGACACAAATCGTTTTCTCTCTGGTATCTTTATCGGGGAAAACAGAAGTCGTTTGTCAGGTTTTTGCCCAGCACGAGCCCGGTTGCCGCGACAGCCATGTTCGGATTCGGCCGTAAGCAACAGGCGCTAATCGGTGTGGACGTCAGCTCCACGGCGGTGAAGCTCGTCGAGCTGTCGCAGACCGCGGGCATGGCGGCGGAGCCCTATCGTGTGGACGCCTTTGCCATCGAGCCGCTACCGGCGAACGCGGTGGTGGAGAAGAAGATCTCCGATGTAGAGGCTGTCGGCCAGACCATTCAACGCGCGGTGGCCAAATCCGGCACCAGGACCAAGCGTGCCGCCTGTGCCGTCGCCGGCTCGGCGGTCATCACCAAGGTCATCTCCATGTCCGCGGATCTATCCGATGCCGAGATGGCTGCTCAGATCCAGCTGGAGGCTGATCAGTACATTCCCTATCCGCTGGAAGAGGTCAATCTCGACTTCGACTTGATCGGCCCCTCGTCGAATGATCCGGACATGGTGGATGTGCTTCTGGCTGCCTCCCGGCGCGAGAACGTGGACGATAGGGTGGCAGTGCTGGAGGCGGCCGGACTCACCGCCAAGATCGTCGACGTCGAAGCCTATGCGATGGAGAGCGCCTGCGCGTTGCTGCTTGGCCACTTCGACCGCGAGCGCCAGGAGCAGACCGTCGCGGTGGCCGATGTCGGCGCCACCACCAGCACGTTGCAGGTGCTGCACGGCGGCAAGACCGTCTATACGCGTGAGCAGAGTTTCGGCGCGAATCAGTTGCTCGACGAAGTGGAGCGGCGCTATGGCCTGGCCCGGGCGCAGGCGCTCGCACGACTGGACGAAAGTCGCCTACCGGAGCACTTCGCTAGCGAAGTGCTCAGACCCTTCGCGGAGGCGCTGGCGCAGCAGATCGCCCGCGCGCTTCAGTTCTTCTACTCGGCGAGTGCCTTCAACCGGACCGATCAAGTCGTGCTCGCCGGGGGCGGGGCGCGTATCCAGAAGATCGCCGGGATGGTGGAGGAGCGGCTCGGTTTTGCGGTGTCGGTGGCCAACCCGTTCGCCCCCATGGCCATCGGCATGGGCGTGGACCCCGTCCTGTTGGCCAAGGCGGCGCCGTCCATGATGACCGCAACCGGGCTCGCGCTGCGCGCCTTCGACTGATATGGCGCGCATCAATCTGCTCCCGTGGCGTGATGTCGAGCGCCGTCGCCGGCAGCGCAATTTCTTTCTGGCCACGGGTGCTGCCGTCGCCGTGGTGCTGCTGGTGGGTACGGGGGTGCGTATGCAGGTCGAGAGCATGGTTTCCGCCCAGGAGTCGCGCAACGCGTTTCTGAAGCAGGAGATTCGCAAGCTCGATCTGCGCATCAAAAAAATCGAGCAGCTCGAGGAAACAAAGGCCGGCCTACTGGTGCGCATGAACGTCATTCAGCAGCTCCAGCAGAGTCGTCCGGAGGTGGTTCACCTGTTCGACGAGCTGGTGGCGTCCATTCCCGAAGGCGTCTTCCTGACCAGTGTCAGTCGCAGCGGCAATCGGGTGGAGGTGGAAGGACGCGCCCGATCCAACGCCCGCGTGTCCGCCTTTATGCGCAACATCAACGCCAGCGCCTGGATCGCCGACGCCCAACTACTGGTGATCGAGAACAAAGACCAGACCGGCACCGGCCTCAGCCATTTTCGCCTCAGCTTCGAGCAGCAGCCGGTGGGCCACGAGGCTGACATGGAGCCGCGTATCGGGCGTTTCGGCGCCGGCGGCGCCAACGGCTGACCCGCCTAGTAGCCTTAGCCGGGTAAGAGATCCATCGTGGACGTAAGCGATTTCAATGATCTTGAGCTCAGCAACATCGGCGAATGGCCGAGAGCGGCCAAGGTCGTCGTGGTGCTGCTACTGTGCACCGCCATCGGCTGGTCCTGGTACGTCTTCCTCATTGAGGATCAGATCGCGCGGCTGGAGCGCGTCGAGCAGGAAGAGCTGACGCTGCGGGAGGCCTTCGAGGCCAAGCAGGCCAAGGCCGCCAACCTGGACGCCTACGAGCAGCAGCTCGCCGAAATGGAGGAGTCCTTCGGCGCCATGGTGCGCCAGCTGCCCGACCGCACCGAGGTGGCCGGACTCCTGGTGGACGTTTCCCAGACTGGGCTCGCCGCCGGCCTGGAGTTCGAGCTGTTCCAGCCCGCCGGCGAGGAGAGCAAGGACTTCTATGCGGAGCTGCCCATCCGTATGAGGGTCAACGGCCGCTACCACGAGTTTGGCCGGTTCATCAGTGGCCTCGCAGCGCTGCCGCGCATCGTCACCGTACACGATGTGAAGATATCAGCGCCGAGCCGCCGGATCGGGGATGCCGGCGGCGATGGGCGCCTCAGCATGGAGGCGACGGTCAAGACCTACCGCTATCTCGAGGAGGCAGCGGCGCAATGAGGTCACCGACGACGGGGACGGTCCGCCTTCTCATGCTGTCAGCCGCGGTTGCGCTCACCAGCTGCGGCCAGGCCGACCTCGAGGAGCTGGAAGGCTATGTGGAGCGCGTCAAGGCGCGCCGACCGGAACCGCTTGAGCCCATCCCGGAGATGTCAGAGGTGCATACCTTCGTCTACAAGCCGGGCGACCGGCGTGACCCGTTCGACATTGACGATCGCGTGGCCCAGGCCACGCTGCCGCCGCAGGGCAGCGGCGTGGCCCCGAACCCGCTGCGTCGGCGCGAGGAGCTGGAGCAATTCTCTTTGGACTCCCTGCGCATGGTCGGCACGCTGGAGCGGAACGACACCCGCTGGGGCCTCATCGTGACGCCCGACGGCGTACTGCACCGTGTACAGGTCGGGAGTTACCTCGGGCAGAACAACGGACAGATTACGCGGATCAGCCCCGATGCCATCGCGCTGACCGAGATCGTCGGCGAGGGCCCGGGCAGCTGGCGGGAGCGCGAGGCCAGCATCTCCCTCAGGCAGGAGTAACCGTACGGAGGTATCGAGTCGCCATGAGTCCCAAGGTTTGCAACAGGTCTTCGCTTCGCTCACCGTTCCGGGCTCGGCGGCGCCAGCCGGCGCGAGACAGATGCTTCGGCCTGCGTTTCCGGGGGCGGCATATTGCCGCGCTCGTCCTGCTGCTCTGTGCCGGGTCGGTTGCGCCCGCCAGTGCCGCGGTGCTGGAGGACGTGGCGTTCGCATCTCTCCCCGGCAATCAGGTGGAGATCGATTTGGTGTTTTCCGGTGATGCGCCTGCACCGGAGGACTTTGCCACCCAGAACCCAGCCCGCATCGCCATCGACTTCCCAGGCGCCAACAGCGGCTTGGACCGTAAGTCGATCCCAATCGGCCTCGGCGTCGCGCACAGTCTCGTGGCCATCGAGGCCAGCGACCGCACCCGGGTCGTCATCAACCTGAATGATTCCGTGCCCTACGCGCTCGAAACCCGCGGCAACCGTGTCACCGTGTCCTTGAACCCTGACCGACCGGCACCCGAGGCCACCCCAGCGCGCCGCATCGGCAGCGCCAGCGTTTCCGGCCGTGGCGCGCGCGCAGTGGAGCGCGGCGCTGTCAAAGACATCGACTTCCGGCGTGGAGCCAGCGGCGAGGGGCGTGTGCTGATCACCTTGCCCTCTGCTGAGACCCAGGTCAGCGTCCGCCAGGAAGGGCAGGAGGTGGTTGTGGACATACCCCGTACCGACCTGCCGCAGCGTCTGTTCCGACGCCTGGATGTGGTGGACTTCGCCACTCCCGTCACGGCAGTGGAATCCCGCGGCGTGGGTGGTGACGTGCGCGTCGACGTCAAGACGGCGGGTCAATTCGAGTATCTGGCCTACCAGGCCGAGAACCTCTTTACGCTGGAATTCCGGGCGCTCACGCCGACGGAGCAGGAGCAGCGCGAGCGGGAGAAGATCGTCTACTCCGGCGACCGCCTGTCGCTCAACTTTCAGGACATCGAAGTCCGCGCGGTGCTGCAGCTGCTGGCGGACTTCACCGGCCTCAACTTGGTGGCGAGCGATACCGTGCGCGGCAACATCACGCTTCGTCTACAGAATGTGCCCTGGGACCAGGCGCTGGACATCATTCTCAAGACGAAGGGCCTCTCCATGCGGCAGACCGGCACCGTCATTATGGTCGCGCCGACGCAGGAGATCGCAGCACAGGAGAAGGTGGAGCTCGAGTCCCGGCAACAGATCCAGGAGCTGGCGCCGCTGCGCTCGGAATTCATCCAGGTGAACTACGCCAAGGCGTCTGATCTCGCAGCGCTGCTCAAGTCCGAGGAGAACAATCTGCTCACACCGGAGCGCGGCAGCGTCACCGTTGACGCCCGCACCAATACGCTGCTCGTGCAGGACACGGCAGCCAAGCTTGAGGAGGTCCGGCGGCTGGTGAGCCGACTGGATGTGCCGGTTCGACAGGTGATGATCGAGTCGCGGGTGGTCATCGCCAACGACGACTTTGCGCGGGATCTCGGTGTGCGCTTCGGCCTTTCGACGTCGATGGGCCGACGGGGCGACAATGAGCTGCTCATCTCCGGCGGACGCCGGAACAATTCCGGGGGCGGACCCTTCGCGCGCTTCGACGCCGGCCCCTTCGGCCAGAGCACCGAACAGCAAACAGACCCGGACGGCAATACCATCTTCCCGCCGTTCAACTCCGTGGTGGAGTTCCCGGAGGGCAGCAACAACCCTTCCCTGATGGTCAATCTGCCGGCCAACGCCAACCCCGCGGGTGCCTTCAACTTCATGCTCGGCAAGGTCGGCTCACACCTGATCCAGCTGGAGCTCTCCGCCATGCAGCGAGAAGGCCGCGGCGAGGTGATCTCCTCGCCTCGGGTCGTGACCTCCGACCAGAATCAGGCCGTGATCAAGGTCGGAACGGAGATTCCGTATCAGGAGGCCACCGGTCAGGGCAACACCACCGTGGCGTTCAAGGAGGCGGTGCTGAAGCTCGAGGTCACACCGCACATCACTCCGGATGACCGCGTCATCATGGATTTGGCCGTCAACAAGGACAACCCGAACTTCGCCGACACAGTGCTCGGTGTGCCGCCGGTCGATACGCGCTCCGTGAGCACATCGGTGCTGGTAGACAACGGTGAGACAGTGGTGCTCGGTGGCGTGTACGAGCGCGACAAGACCTATGCCAAGGAGCAGGTGCCCTGGCTCGGGGACCTGCCCGTGCTCGGCCGGCTGTTCAAGAACGAGCAGCGCCAAGACAATAACAGCGAGCTGCTGATTTTCGTGACACCGAAGATCCTGAAGCGCGATCTGGCTACGCGTTGACGAGAGGTCCCATCGCAGCAGCGGTGTCCACGGGACGGGGCTGCCCTTGCCCCTGGGCGCCAAATCTGGCATACCTGCCCGCCATGATACGACCGCAGAACATCTTTCTCGTCGGCCCCATGGGGGCTGGCAAAAGCACCATCGGCCGCCAGCTCGCACAGTCCCTGGGCTATGAGTTCCAGGACAGCGATCAGGAGATCCAGCGCCGCACCGGTGTGGATATCGCCACCATCTTCGAGTTCGAGGGCGAGGACGGCTTCCGCAACCGCGAGCGCACCGTCATCGAAGAGCTGGCGCAGCAGGACAATATCGTGCTCGCCACCGGCGGCGGCGCCGTGATGGTGCCGGAGAACCGCCAGCAGCTGGCCGCCCGCGGCCTGGTGATCTACCTCCATTGCAGCCCGGAGCAGCAGTATGCCCGCACCGCCCGGGACCGCAACCGTCCGCTGCTGGACACCGATGACCCGCAGCAGAAGCTCAAGGACCTCATGGCCGAGCGCGAGCCCGTGTATCGGCAGGTGGCGGATATGGTGGTGTCCACGGAGCGCCGCGGTACCTCGTCGGTGGTAAAGGAGATCCGCCGGCGGCTCGAAGAGGGAGACCTCTGAGGTGGGCGCCAAGGGCCTTGCCGCTGCACCGGGTGATGCGCGATGGCTCGACGTCGATCTCGGCGCGCGCAGCTACCCGATCGTCATCGGCCCCAGGCTCATCGGCGACCCCGCTTACTACCGGCCCTACATCCGCGGCCGGCAGGTCCTTGTGGTCAGCAACGACACCGTGGCCCCGCTGTACCTCGACGCCGTCGAGGCGGCCCTTGCCGGCTTCGACTGTCATCGCGTGATCTTGCCCGACGGCGAGCAATACAAGGACCTTGGCACGCTGAACCGCATCTTCGATACCTTGCTGACGGCCCGTATGGGCCGAGACGTCACGCTGCTCGCCCTAGGCGGAGGTGTCGTCGGTGACATGGCGGGCTTCGCCGCCGCCTGTTATCAGCGCGGCGTGGACTTCATCCAGGTACCGACGACGCTGCTGGCCCAGGTGGACTCTTCCGTTGGGGGCAAGACCGGCGTCAATCACCCCCTGGGCAAGAACATGATCGGGGCCTTCCATCAGCCGCGCGCCGTCATCGCTGACACCGACACCCTGAATACCCTGCCGGACCGCGAGCTTGCCGCCGGCCTGGCGGAGGTGGTCAAGTACGGGCTGATTCGCGATGCGGGCTTTTTCGACTGGCTGGAGGTCCACCGGGAGCGCCTGCTCGCACGGGACGCGGGTGCGCTGGCGGAGGCCATCGAACGCTCCTGCCGTAACAAGGCGGAGGTGGTGGCCGCGGATGAGCGCGAGGCGGGACAACGGGCGCTGCTCAACCTCGGCCACACCTTTGGCCATGCCATCGAGGCGGGCATGGGCTACGGCGCCTGGCTTCACGGCGAGGCGGTCGCGGCCGGTATGGTGATGGCCGCCGAGCTGTCGGCCCGGCTCGGGTGGCTGGATATTGCTGACGTGGCCCGCACCCGTCGTCTGCTGGCGGGCTTCGGCCTGCCCGTGGACCCGCCCACGGACCTCTCCGAGGCGCGTTGGCTCGAGCTCATGGCCGTGGACAAGAAGGTGCAGGCGGGCCGGCTACGGCTCGTGCTGCTCCGAGGCATCGGCGCCGCCGAGGTGACGGCCGACTTTGACCCGGCTGCGCTGCGCGGTTTGTTGGAAGCGGTGTCCGGCGCGGCGGTGACGGCGGGTTAGAGCCGATTCACCGCAGGTGCTGCTCTCACCTCCGTCGGCGCCCTTGGGTCACATAGGCGTCGCGGTCATCGTCGGCCCTGCGTTGCCGTGTGCCGTGCTTGCGGTGCAGGGGCAGTTGATACCCGGCTTATGTCTTCCTGCGGCTCTGGCCCTGTCGGTCGCTTTCGAGGCACCAAGGGCGTGCATGTGCTCCAGCTCATGCGCCAACCTGGCACAGGCTCGGGCGGCTCAGCGCCGGATTTCGCCCCACCCTGGCTGGCATAGTCTCTGCTTCGGCCTTATGATGGCCGGTCGGGCGCTCATCAGGGCCTGCATTGCGCGCACCCGTCGCGGAGAGGGACGACGCGCTCGCCGGGTCCATCCCCACCGATGCCCAGCCGGCCGCGCGCGCTGGCTGCCGGCACAGCCGGGCCAGCCGCCGGCGGGGCGTAACCATGAATTCCTGGAACGCAGCACGTCCGATACCGGAACTTCGCGGGCTAGAAGCCGACTGACTCCGGACTCACAATCTATCTACTTCGGTCCGTCAACCGACCACTAGGCGACTACGAGGTCCCAAGCCATGAACCTTCGTGCCTATCCAGCGGCGCAGGGGCTCTACGACCCCGCCAACGAGCGCGACGCCTGCGGCGTCGGCTTCGTCTGCGACATCAAGAATCGCAAGAGCCACCGCATCGTCCGGCAGGGCCTCGAGATTCTGGAGCGGCTCACGCACCGTGGCGCCGTGGGTGCGGACCCCAAGGCGGGCGACGGCGCCGGAATTCTGGTGCAGATCCCGGACGATTTCTTCCGGGCCAAGGTGGACTTCGACCTACCCGCGGCGGGCCACTACGGCGTCGGCATGGTTTTCCTGCCTAAGGACGACGAGGCCCGCGAGCAAATGCAGGCCACGGTTCAGCGTCGCCTCGAAGAGGGCGGCCAGACCGTGCTCGGCTGGCGCGACGTACCCGTGGACAACTCGGACCTGGGCGAGAGCGTGCTGCCCACCGAGCCCGTGGTGCGTCAGGTGTTTGTCGCCTGCGGTGACAACTGCCCGGATCAGGACGCCTTCGAGCGCAAGCTGTTCGTGATCCGCAAGCGCATGGACAACGAGATCCGCGCGGCTGGGTACGATAAGACCGCGTATTACGTGGCATCCATGTCCTCGCGCACCATCAATTACAAGGGCATGCTGCTCGCGGGGCAGGTGGGTAACTACTACCTGGATCTACAAGACGAGCGCTTCGCATCCGCCCTGGCTTTGGTCCACCAGCGCTTCTCCACCAACACCTTCCCCACCTGGGACCTGGCGCAGCCGTTTCGTATGATCTGCCACAACGGCGAGATCAACACGCTGCGCGGCAACGTCAATTGGATGGCCGCGCGCCGGCACACCATGCGCTCCGAGGTGCTGGGTGACGATCTGGACAGCATCTGGCCGCTGATTCCAGAGGGCCAATCGGACTCGGCGTGCTTCGACAACGCGCTGGAATTGCTGGTGATGGGCGGGTACTCGCTAGCCCACGCAATGATGCTGCTGATTCCAGAGGCCTGGTCCGGCAATAAGCTCATGGACGAGAAGCGCCGCGCCTTCTACGAATTCCATGCGGCGTTGATGGAGCCTTGGGACGGCCCGGCTGCGGTGGCCTTCACCGACGGCCGCCAGATCGGCGCCACGCTGGATCGCAATGGGCTGCGTCCGGCGCGCTACCTGGTCACCCATGACGGCATGGTGGTCATGGGCTCGGAGATGGGTGTGCTGGACATCCCAGACGAGCGTATCGCCAAGAAATGGCGCCTGCAGCCCGGGCGCATGTTCCTCATCGATCTGGAGCAGGGCCGCATCATCGACGATGCCGAGGTCAAGGCCGAGCTCGCGGATGCCAAACCCTATCGTGAATGGCTGAACCGCACCCAAATCCACCTGGACTCGCTGCCGACGGATGTCGCCCCCATGGCTCCGGAGGCCAATGTGCTGCTGGACGCCCAGCAGGCCTTCGGGTACAGCCAGGAGGACATCAAGTTCTTGCTGACCCCGATGGTCGTATCCGGGCAAGAGGCGGTGGGCTCCATGGGCGCGGACAATCCGCCGTCAGTGTTGTCCTCTCGCTCCAAGCACCTGTCCACCTACTTCAAGCAGAACTTCGCGCAGGTCACGAATCCGCCCATCGACCCCATTCGCGAAGAGTTGGTGATGTCGCTGGTGTCGCTGATCGGCCCGCGGCCAAACCTGCTGGGCCTGAACGAGGCAGGGCAGCACTGGCGCCTGGAGGTAAACCAGCCCATCTTGACGAACCAGGACCTGGAGCGCATCCGCCACATCCAGGACAACTCGGGCGGCGCCTTCCGCACCGAGACGCTGCATATGGTGTATCCAGCGGTTGAGGGCGCCGACGGCATGGCCCCGGCGCTTGATCGGCTGTGCCAAGAAGCCGAGCAGGCGGTGCTGGAGGGACACAATATTCTGATTTTGTCGGATCGCCACACCAACGCCGACTATGTGCCGATCCCTGCACTGCTGGCGACGTCCGCCGTGCACCATCACCTGATCCGCCAGGGGCTGCGAACCAGCTCCGGGCTGGTGGTGGAGACCGGCGCCGCGCTGGAGGTGCATCACTTCGCGACGCTCGCAGGTTACGGCGCCGAGGCCATCAATCCCTACCTCGCCTTCGACACCATCGCCTCCCTGCTCGACCGGCTGCCGCACGACGGCGGCAAGCTCGACTTCGAGGAGGCCCAGTCCCGCTACATCAAGGCCGTCGGCAAGGGCCTGAAGAAGGTCATGTCCAAGATGGGCATCAGCACCTTCCAGAGCT
>NZ_JAIFKJ010000608.1:1701-3890 GCF_019695415.1 Thiohalocapsa sp. | reverse complement strand
TCCGGCTCCGTCTGATTTTTGGGCAGGATGCCCAATAAATCAGCATCTCCCTAGCTCAACTGCGGCGAGCGCCCTTACTGCCGATGTCCTTCGCCTCCACAGGCGAGAGGGGCAGGCGGGTGCTCGGGGCATTCCAGTATACCGTCCCTGTTGTTGAGCGCGGGCCGAGGCCTCCTGAAAGCGGCCTATTGTCGGCTCGACTCCGCTAAAATGCGGCTTTTGCCGTCACGTCGGAGTGTTGTTCATGCGCGTTCTCGTCACCGGCGGCGCGGGGTACATCGGCAGCCACACCTGCGTCGAGCTGCTCACCGCCGGTCACGACGTTGTCGTGGTCGACAACTTGCGTAACAGCAAGCGGACGGCCCTCGACCGGGTACAGGAGATCGCGAGGCGCCCCCTCGAATTCGTCCAGGCGGATCTGCGTGATGAGGGTGCGCTCGCGGCGCTTTTTCGTGAGTATGCCTTCGATGCCGTCATTCACTTCGCCGGCCTTAAGGCGGTGGGCGAGTCCACGCAGATCCCCATCGACTATTACGACAATAACGTCCAGGGGACCCTCTGCCTGTGCCGGGCCATGTCCGCGGCCGGAGTCAAACGCCTGGTGTTCAGCTCCTCGGCGACGGTATACGGGGAGCCCGCCTCGGTGCCTATCCGCGAGGACTTCCCGCTCTCGGCCACCAATCCCTACGGCCGGACCAAGCTCTTCATCGAGGAGATCCTGCGCGATGTACAGCGTGCCGACAGCGACTGGGACATCGCCCTACTGCGCTATTTCAATCCCGTGGGCGCGCACCCGAGCGGGCGCATCGGCGAAGACCCGCACGGCATTCCGAACAACCTGATGCCCTACATCGCGCAGGTCGCCGTGGGCAAGCGCGATGCGCTCCAGGTGTTCGGGGACGATTACGACACCCCGGACGGCACTGGCGTGCGTGATTACATCCACGTGGTGGACCTCGCCCGCGGCCACTTAGCGGCGCTCGAGCGCCTGACGACATCCCCCGGCGTGGTCACCTACAACCTGGGCACTGGTCGCGGCTACAGTGTGCTGGAGGTCGTGCGCGCGTTCGCGGGCGCAGCGGCCCGGGATATTCCATATCGCATTGTCGCGCGCCGGCCGGGCGACGTTGCCGTGTGCTTTGCAGACCCAGCACTGGCGGCAGCACAGCTCGGCTGGCACGCCGAGCTCGGCATCGAGGCCATGGTGGCGGACCATTGGCGCTGGCAGTATGCGAACCCGGACGGTTACGCATGAATGCGCCGAAGGACTCCGCACGCATCGCCGGTACCACGCCGGTGCGCATCCTACAGGTTGTGCACGGTCTGCCCCGTGGGGGCCTCGAGAACGGCGTCATCAACCTGCTAAACGGCCTGCCGAGGCCCCAATTCCAACAGACCGTAGTCTGCCTCGACCGCCGCGGCGAGATGGCAGATCGGGTGTCGCCGCAGGTACCCATCCACGTGCTGGACCGCCGCCGCCACGATCTCGCCCTGCCAGTACGCTTGGCGCGCATCATCCGCTCGACACGCCCGCACGTGGTGCACTGCCGTAACTGGAACACCTGGGCGGACACCCTGCTGGCGCATCGCCTCGCCGCCTGCCGGAGCACGCTCGTGTGGTCTTTTCACGGCTTCGCGGACGGGCACTGGTTTCCGCAGCGCCGGCGGCTCGCGAGCCGGGCGCTCGCCTTCGGCACGGACCAGCTCTTCGCCGTCTGCCGCGACGCGGCGCGCCGCTTTGCTGGCCTCACCGGTATCCGGTCCAACCGCTTCGAGGTCCTTTATAATGGCGTGGACTGCCGCCGCTTCGCGCCCTGTGAGCAACGCGACGGGCTGCGGGCGTCCCTAGGCTTCGCCGCGGATGAGCTCGTCATACTGACCGTTGCGAGCCTTACCCCAGTCAAGGGGCACGTGCAGCTGCTGGAAGCCGCGGCCCGCGTGACGGCCGGCACGCGGCGGCGGCTCCGCTTTCTATGGCTCGGGGAGGGCAGCGAGCGCACAGCGCTGGAGGCGCGCATTCGCCGCCTGGGCCTTGGCCGGCAGGTCCAGATGCCGGGTGGCAACGGCCAGGTACCCAGGGACCTGGCTGCGGCGGACCTGTTCGTACTCCCGAGCGGGCTCGAAAGCATGGGCAACACCATCCTCCAGGGCATGCCGAGCGACCTGGCCGTGGTGGCCACCCCGGTTGG
>NZ_JAIFKJ010000608.1:0-1691 GCF_019695415.1 Thiohalocapsa sp. | reverse complement strand
GACGCCGTGTCCCGGGGGGGGGGGGGGCGGGCGGGGGTGCCGGGCGGGGTGGAGGGAGGGGGAAACCGTGGCCTCGAGGCGAGGGCGGGCGGCCGGCCAGTTGTGGCCCACGCGGTTGGCGGTAAGCCGGAGCTGGTGGACCACGGCCATAGCGGCCTCCTATGCCCAAGAGGCGACACGGAGGCTCTCGCTCAGGCCATCGGCCGGCTCGTGCGCAACGATACCGAGCGTCTCGCCATGGGCAACGCCGGCCGCGGCCGCGCGGAGCAGATCTTCTCGCTGGATGCAATGCTGGTGCGCTATGCGGACTACTACCGCAACGCCCTGCCCTTCAGGCAGCAGTCATCCTTAACGAGCCAGGCATGAGCGCCCCCGGCGCCCAGCCGCCGGTGCCGCTGCCCCGGGTTCTGATGGTCGGGCCGCTGCCCCCGCCGGTGGGTGGTATGGCTAGCGTTGTGCAGAACCTGTCGCAAGCCCTCTCCGGCCGTGTCGAGCTGCGCGTCATCAACAACGTCAAGACCACCGACGTCGATCGCAGCCTTTGGCAGGGCGTATCCGCACAGCTGCGCCTGCTCGGCCGACTCGCCCGGCAAAGCATGCGCTGGCGCCCGAATGTCGTGCACATCCACACCTGCTCCTGGCTCAGCTTCTGGCGTAACGGAGCCGACGTCCTGTTGGCCCGAGTACTGGGCAGGCATGTGGTCTTGCATATTCATGGCGCACAGTTCCATCGCTTCCTCAGCGGCCTCTCGGGGATCCAGGCCTGGCTCGCCCGCCGGGTGCTGTGCGCCGCGCACCGGGTCGTGGTGCTCAGTGACGGCTGGCGAGGGGTGCTCGCGGGGTGGACGGATTCGGCGCGGATCGTCGTCGTGCCGAACGGCGTGCCTGTCGGTGCGCCGGCGCGACCGAGCAGTGCGGGGCCATTCCGGATTTTGTGTCTTGCCAATTACGAGGTGCGCAAGGGACAGGAGGATCTACTCCGGGCGCTTGCCGGGCTGGAAGTGGATCGGCCAGTGCGCATCGAGCTGCTGGGCTTCGAGGCCGAGGCGGGAAGGCGGCAGCGCCTGCTGGATCTCGCGACGGAGCTCGGCCTCGATGTGGACGTCCCGGGCCCTGTGACCGGTGCGGCCACGGATGCACGGCTCGCGCCAGCCCACCGCTTTTGCCTGCCGTCTTATGACGCGGGTCCCCCACTGTCCCTGCTGGGGGCCCTGGCCCGTGGCCTCGCCCTGGTGGGCGGGCGCGCGGGCACGCGCCCGCGGGGCGCCACCGATGGGACAGAGGGACTGCTCTTCGAGCCCGGCGACGCCACCAGGCTGCGTGAGCATTTGACGCGGCTGATACTGGAACCAGATACCGCCGCCGCCCTGGGCGCCGCGGCCCGCGCGCGTTTGGTGCGGGACTTCAGCCTAGACCACTCGGCAGAGTCGCTGCTCGACGTCTACCGCTCGCTTGCGCGCTGAGCGCTTTCACTTGGCAGACCAGGCGGAACGGCGGGTCCCGGAGGATGAAACAAATGCCCGACTAGTCCGGTCAGAAGCCAAGAGCAGAATTGATGAGACGTTTGCCATGCTGATCAAGCGATCGAGCGACATCCCGGCTTCCGAGATCACCCCGCGGGAGGTCTACCTGCGCCGCCGCGAGCTCCTGCGCGCCGCGGCGCTCGCGGGAGTTGGTGCGGCGCGCAGGAG
>NZ_JAIFKJ010000480.1 GCF_019695415.1 Thiohalocapsa sp. | reverse complement strand
GCGCACGGCGGAGCGCCCGGTCCGACTCGGTCTGGAGCTTCTCGTCGATGGTGGTGGTGACCTTTAGGCCGAGCTGGTAGGCGGACTCCTGGCCGAAGCGATCCACCATCGCCTGACGGGCCATTTCGGCCGCGTACCCGGCCTGGAACTCGATGGGCGCCACATAGCCCGTGGCCGTCACCGGCGACACCCAAGCCATGCTGTGATCCACGCCGTCGATGTAGCCTAGCTCGAGCATCCGGTCCAGAATCCAGTCACGGCGCTCGCGGGCACGCTCTGGATCCGCCAGCGGGTTGTTGGCGGAGGGGGCCTTTGGCAGACCCGCGAGCATGGCCATCTGCGGCAGGCTGAGCTCATCGAGCGTCTTGTTGTAATAGAACTCGGCTGCCGCGGAGATCCCGTAAGCGCGATTGCCGAAGAAGATCTTATTGAGATACAGCTCCAGGATCTGGTCTTTGCTGAGGGCGGTCTCCATCCGCATCGCGAGCAAGATTTCCGTGAGCTTGCGCTTGACGGTCTTCTCCGGCGTCAGGAAGAAGTTCCGCGCCACCTGCATGGTGATGGTGCTGCCGCCCTGCGTGGCCTCACCGGCCTGGGCGACCGCATAAGCCGCGCGGGCGAGGCCGATGACATCGATGCCGCTATGCTCGTAGAAGCGGCTGTCCTCGGCCGCGATGAAGGCGTTGACGAGATCCGGCGGGATATCTTGGAAGTCGACGGCCCGGCGGCGCTGGACACCGTACTCGGCCATCAGGGAGCCGCCGGCGGTGTACACCCGAAGCGGCTCTTCGAGCTTGACCTCCAGCAGGGCGTCCACCTCGGGCATTTCGTCCTGGATGCTGGAGAGCAGCACAGCGGCCCCAACGAGAGCGAGCAGCGCCGCATCCATGGGCAGCGCTAGCGGGGTGGCGACGATGCGTGCAAACCAGTCGACGATGCCGAAGAAGGCGCCGTGCCGGTGATTGGGCTTGCGGCGGCGTTGAGTACGCTTGAGTGATGGCGGCTTGTGGGCAGAAGCGATTCGGGAACCGCTGGCGGCGGAGGTGTCGTCGTTGGTGCTCAAGGGTCGTGACCGCGGCTTGTGTGCATGAGCGCCCGCGCGCGTTGCCGGCAGCGCGGTGCGTTTCCCCCAGGTCCCTGATTCTACACCAGGCGAGCCCCGCCGACCCAGGCCGTGACCGCGAGCGGCCGCGACGCCTGACGCTACACTGTTGGCGGGTTGGGGCTCTGCGAGGAGGACGGGCTTGGAGCAGCACGCAGGGGGGACGGGCGTGCGCGCCACGCGTGAACGGCTTCTGGCGCCGGCGCTGGAGGTCTTCGCGGAGTCCGGCTATGCGTCGGCAACGATGCGCGAACTCTGAGCCAAACCGTCTCCGCGGCAAGCGCCGCTCAGGTCGCTGAGGAGGCTTTAGGCAGCTCTGACGGCCGCTCTCCGCGCGCCTGCATCGCCTCGAAAGGATCCTCGATGGCCCGCCTCCGCCCGACGTCTGCGAGGCGGCTCAGGTAGTCCTGCCACAAAGGTTGCCAGCCGCGGCCGAGCTTGTACAGGTACTGCCAATCATAAAGCCCGGATTTATGCCCATCGTCGAAGACGATCTTCACCGCGTAGCTGCCCACCTGCTGCAGGTCGCGGATGTTCACGTATTCCTTTCCGACCTGGAGCTTCGCCTGATCGGGAGTATGGCCGCGCACTTCGGCGGAGGGAGAATAGACCCGCAGGTACTCGCAGGGCAGCCGGAACTGGGCGCCGTCGTCGAAGGTGATTTCCAGCACCCGGGTGTTTTGGTGCAGCTTGAGCTCGGTGGGGAGGGGATTCTTGTCCATGGAATTTGCTGTCGCCAGCCAACGGCGCGGCGGGCGCTCTCGGGTCTGCTTATCGATGAGGGGCAGGTGCGGACGCCGGCAGCGGGTTGCAATCACCCTGTCCGGCAGACCAACGCATGAACGGCGGGCGCTACCAATCCTCGGCGACGCCGGACATTTCCGGCCAACCGCAGGCATGGCGCTCCACCAAGCCCAGCATCATCTCCAAGTGCCGCGGATCATCGTTGAGACAGGGGATGTAGTGATAGTCCTCGCCGCCGGCTTCGAGAAAGTACTCCCGGTTCTCGACGTCGATCTCCTCCAGGGTCTCCAGGCAGTCTGCCGAGAAGCCGGGGGCAATGACGTGTACCTGCTTGACCCCGTCGGCACCCCAGAGCTTGAGGGTCTCGTCGGTATAGGGCTGCAGCCATTCGTCACGGCCGACGCGGGACTGGAAGGACACCAACCAGCGGTCTTCCGGCAGGTCCAGCTGCTCCACCACCAGGCGCGCGGTCTTGTGGCAGTGGCAGTGGTAGGGGTCACCGGCCATGAAATACTTCTTCGGGATGCCGTGGAACGAGAACAGCAGTCGTTCCGGCTCCCCATGCTCGTCCCAGTAAGCGCGGATACTGTGCGCAACGGCGTCGATGTAGTTGGGATCGTCGTGGTACTGGTTGATGAAGCGCAGCTCAGGCAGCCACCGCCAGGTGCTGAGCTCATCGGTGACCGCATCGAACACCGACGCTGTGGTGGTGCCGGAGTACTGCGGATACAGCGGCAGCACCAGCAGGCGGCGCACGTTGGCTTGCTTGAGCCGTTCCAGCGCCTCCGGCACCGAGGGCTTCCCGTAGCGCATACCGAGCTCCACGCGCACCCCTTTGCCGAAGCGCGCATCGAGCAGCGCACGCAGTCCGTTGGTCTGGCGCTGCGCCACGTCAAGCAGTGGCGAGCCCCGCTCGGTCCACACGGACTGGTAAGCCCGCGCCGAGCGACTGGGGCGCACCCGCAGGATGACGCCGTGCAGCACCAGCCACCAGATAGGCCGCGGCAGCTCGACGACGCGCGGGTCGTTCAGGAACTCCGCCAAGTAGCGGCGTACGGCCGTGGGGGTCGGGGCATCCGGGGTGCCAAGGTTGAGCATGAGCACGCCAAGGCTCTCCTGCGTGCCATGCTCGAATCCGGGAACGTTTTTGTATCGCATGGTGTTGCGGGCGTCAGGTTTCCCTGCCAGTCCTAATACTTAAAGGGGATGCACCCATGGTGTGTACGGGCAGACGGATGGCGCCTGGCCGCGCTCGGTGCGCCCGGTACAGGGCCAAGGTCGGGGCGGACTCGGCGCAGACAATGCGCTGCTGCGCACCGCAGCAACGGTGTGGGCGCCGCCGTCATTGCCGCATCTCGGCCCGCAACTGAGTGTAAAGGGCTCGGAAGCGCTCCGGGTCCGCCTTGCCGAATACTGGGTCCTCGACCGTTGGCGCCTGCGCCAGCAGGGCCTCCCAATCCTCCGCTGTCAGTACCTCAGCGGCGATGGGAAAGGCTTCCTGGTCTTCGAGGCGCATATGCTCGCGCAACGTCGCAAGCAGCTCCCGACCCTGCTGCTCCACTTCGTCGCGGGACAGCACCTCCTCGTGCACGATGCCCTCCAGCGATTCCTTGAAACGGCGGTTGAGCTGCGCAAGCGATTCGTGCTGCAGCATCAGCCGTCGCAGCACATCGTGGCCCTGCCCCGGCTGCTCCAGCAAGCGCTCGAAGATCAAATCCTCGCTGGGATGGTGGACCTGATCGGCGTAGTCGATCATGTACTCCAGCAGCTCGCACATCACCTCGTAATTGGGCTCTGCGCCGGCGTGAAAACGATCCAGCAGGCTTTCCAGCAGCACCAACAGGTGCGCAAGCCGACGGTGGTCCTCGGCGAGTCTGTCCAGCAAAGCGTTCATGGCGGCCTCCCGGTGTGGGGACGACGGGTGCGAGTGACGGGCGCGGCGACAGGCCCCCCGACCATATGACAGCGACCTGAGGGATTCAAACGCCGCGCTTAGGGCTCAGCCGCGCGCCTGGCAATCGGTCGGCGGATCATCGTTGCGCTGCGTC
>NZ_JAIFKJ010000242.1 GCF_019695415.1 Thiohalocapsa sp. | reverse complement strand
CCATGGGCCGGCGCAACAAGATGACCGGCACCGCCGAGCAGTTCCAGTACATCCTGCGCGACGAGTCCATGCACATGAACTTCGGCATCGACGTCATCAACCAGATCAAGATCGAGAACCCGCACGTCTGGACCGAGGCCTTCAAGCAGGAGCTCGTCACCATGATCCGCGAGGCCGTGGCGCTGGAGGCGCAGTATGCCCACGACACCATGCCCCGAGGCGTGCTCGGCCTGAACGCGCCCATGTTCGAGGAATACCTCCAGTTCATCGCCAACCGCCGCTGCGCGCAGATCGGCCTGCCGGAGCAGTACCCGGGCGTCAGCAATCCCTTCCCGTGGATGAGCGAGGTGCTGGACCTCAAGAAGGAGAAGAACTTCTTCGAGACCCGGGTCACCGAGTACCAGACCGGCGGGGCGCTGAGCTGGGATTAGTGCGCGAAGCCCCTGTCGGGCCTCCCGGCGTCGGCACTGACCTACAGCGCCCTCCGTAGGTCGGCGCTGAGCGCCAGCGAAGCCGGACTCGCCCGCGGGCAATCACCAAAGAGCCATGCCCATCGGAGGAGCCCATGCCGCAGACCGCACCCACCGGCGCCACCGCGGCCGACTTCCTGTTCGACAGTGAAGAGCTGCAGGCGTTGTCCGACGAGGCCCTGCTGCGCCGGGCCTGGCGCCATGCCCAGGACAAGCGCGTGCTGCGGGTGGAGCTCTTTGAGGACATGCTGCATGCGGAGGTAGAGGACGAGGACAGCGAGGAGCACCTGAGCCTGTCCCTGGGCTACGACGCCGACGGCAACCTCTGCGCCGCCTGCGACTGCGACGGCCTGAACGCAAACAGAGACACAGGCGGGGACGCTAGCGACGGGCTCTGCGTGCACGCGCTGGCCGCGCTGCTCGGCTTCGGCACCGCCGAGCCCATGGACGCCCATCTGGGCGATGCGGTAGCCGCCGCCATCGACGAGCGCATCAAGCGCGGACGGGCTGAGGTGCGGGTGGAGCCCGTCGGTGGAGACGACGGCGCAGATGCCCAAGCCCCCTGGTTCGGCTCCTGGCGCGCACGCTCCATCGGCACCGGCGCGAGCCCCATTCAGTCCACCTGGCAGGTGCAGATCCGCTCGTTGACCGAGCGCGCCAACCATTGCACCTGTCCGGACTTCGCCACCAACCAGCTCGGCACCTGCAAGCACATCGAGGCAGTGCTGCACCGCATCGGCAAGCGCAAAGACTTCAAGCAAATCCGCAACCAGCCGGCGCCCAGGTGTTACGTCTACCTGGACTGGCAGCGCGACGACGCCCCGCGCATCCGCCTGCACCGCGCCACGGAGATACCCGCGCAGCTGGCGCCCGTCCTGAAGCAGTGGTTCGACGCCGACGGCGCCTTCCGCGGCCGGCTGCCGGACGAATTCCAGGCCTTCGCCGAGCAGCACGGCGGCGACGACCTGCTCATCGGCGACGATGCCCTGGGCTTCGCCCGCCGCCTCGCAGACGACGCCGCCCGCGAGCTGCGCGCCCGGGAGATCGGCCAACGCATCCGCGACAGCGGCGGCCGGCTGCCAGAGATCCGCGCGCGACTCTATCCTTACCAAGTGGACGGCGTCGCCTTTCTGGCCGGGCGCGGTCGCGCCCTGCTTGCGGACGACATGGGCCTCGGCAAGACGCTCCAGGCCATCGCCGCTGCTTACTGGCTGCACCGCAACGAGAACGTCGAGCGCGCGCTCATCGTCTGTCCGGCGTCGCTCAAGTTCCAATGGCGGCGCGAGATCGAGCGCTTCACCGGTGCCGAGGCCCACTTGGTGCAGGGGCCGGCCGAGGCGCGCGCGGTGCAGTACCGCAGAGGCAGCGGCTTCTACATCATCAACTACGAGCTGGTGCTGCGGGATCTGAGCGTCATCAACGAGACGCTGGCACCGGACCTGCTCATCCTCGACGAGGCCCAGCGCATCAAGAATTGGCGCACCAAGATCGCCACCGCCATCAAGCGCATTCCGTCCCGGTACGCCTTCGTGCTGACGGGCACGCCGCTGGAGAATCGCCTCGAGGACCTCTACAGCCTGATGCAGGTGGTGGACCCGCGGGTGCTCGGGCCGCTGTGGCGCTATCTCGCGGACTTCCACATCACCGACGAGCGCGGCAAGGTGCTGGGCTACCGCAACCTCTCGGAGCTGCGCCGCCGGCTCGCGCCCGTGATGCTCCGCCGCGACCGCGCCTTGGTGCGCGAGCAGCTGCCGGACCGCATCGAGCAGCGTCGGGACGTGCCCCTGTCACCGAAGCAGGCGGAGATCCACGACGATGCCCTCAACACCGCCGGGCGGCTCGCCCAGATCGTCAAGCGCCGGCCGCTGACGCCCGCCGAGCAAAACCGCATGATGGCCGCACTGCAGCGCGCCCGCATGGCCTGCAATGCCGCGGGCCTGGTGGACAAAGAGACCAAAGGCTCGCCGAAGCTCGACGAGCTGGCCAGCATCCTGGAAGACGGCTGCCAGCTCGCGGGGCTCAAGGCCGTCGTCTTCTCCCAATGGGCGCAGATGGGCGAGATGGTGGAGGATCTGGTCCGGCGCATGGGCCTCGGCTGCGTGCGCCTGCACGGCGGCGTCCCGAGCGCCAAGCGCGGAGCGCTGATGGACCGCTTCCATAATGACGACGCCTGCCAAGTCTTCATCTCCACCGACGCCGGCGGCACAGGGCTGAATCTGCAGTGCGCATCGCTGCTGGTGAACCTGGATATTCCTTGGAACCCCGCCGTACTGGACCAGCGCGTCGCCCGGATCCACCGCCTCGGCCAGCAGAGCAAGGTCCAAGTCATCCACCTGGTGGCCGCCGATGCCTACGAGGACCAAGTGCTCGGCCTGGTGCAGGGCAAGCGCGACCTCTTCGACAACGTGGTGGACGCCGATGCCGCCGAGGACGTGGTGGGCATGTCCAAGCGCCTTGCCGAGGTACTGGCCGAGGACTTGGCCGACAAAAATGCCCAACATGAGCGGCCCGCCCCGCCCGACCTGCACGAGGACACCGCCGCCGATGCGCTTCCCGAGCCCGCGACAGCCGCCGACGCCGCTGTAGAGGCCGCCGATGTGCTGCCGCCGGACTCGGAGCTCGCGAAGGCCGGGCTGGGCAAGGAGGTGCGCCGCTGTATCGATGTGCTCCAGCGCGACTTCGGCAACCGGATCGCGCGCATTCTTGGTGCCCGCAGCGGCCTGCTGGTGGTGCTCGATCAGGTGGACGACGCCGATGACGCCCGGGCCGCGGGCATCTCGGAGCAGGTCCCCATCGCCCTCATCGACCGCCGCACATTGCGCGGGCTCGAGCGCCTCGGCGCCGCTTCGCCCACCGCAGGCGCCGAGGCGCTCTACCAGGCCCCGGCGGCCACGGCGCCCGTGGGCCCTGCGGAGCCACCGCTGCTCCACCGTGCCCGCCAGAGGCTAGAAGCCGCTGAAGTCCTGCTCGGCCAGGGCTGCCTTGCAACTGCCGCGGACCTGCTGCTCGGCGCCCTGCTCAATGCCGCCGCCCTGCGCAGCGGACAAGACCGGCCGCCTGAGCCCAGCAAGGCCGCCGTCTGGCTCTACGCCGAGGCTCTGCCCGCGGGCCAGTTACAACCCGATGATGCGACGCTCATCATGCGCGCCCAAAGCCTCGCGCAGGCCAGCGACGATGTCCCGTCAGAGCTCCTCGCAGCCTTGGCGCGAGATGCGGCTATCTTCATTGCCAGCAGCGAAACCGGCGCTCGGGAACCCGAAGCGCCCGCTGCTGACCGAGGGTTCGCATAGGTATACTCGCTATTGCCCATCCAGAAATAGCGGAGGAAAACGTCCGTTATAGTGAGTGCCCGACTGGATTTGCGAGATCCTATCCAACTCTACCGAGAATAAGGACCGCAACATCAAGGGAAGCGCTGATTTATTGGCGCTTCCCGT
>NZ_JAIFKJ010000379.1:491-3913 GCF_019695415.1 Thiohalocapsa sp. | reverse complement strand
GCGGGTGAGCCGGCGGTCCAACGACGGTGGATGCCTGCGCGGGTCCCGCTCAGCGTGCGGAGACTCAGTGTGCGGGGGTCTGCGCGATGGCTCGCTGCAAGGCCGCCCGCAGCCGAGCCGGCTGCAGGGGCTTGTGGAGCAGCCGATAGCCGCTTTCGCGGGCCAGTCGGATGCGCTCGGGTGCGGTATCCCCGGTGAGCAGCACGGCGGGCACGGGCTGGCTCACGGCGGCACGCACGGCTGCGATGGCGTCAATACCGGTCTCCTCATCGCGCAGCCGCAGATCGGAGAGGATCACATCCGGCACTTGCCCGTTCCGACGCAGCAGTGCCTGCGCCTGCGCGCCGGACTGCGCCGTGAGCACCTCACAACCCCACTGCCCCAGGAGCACCGCGGTCGCCTGCAGGACATCGCGCTCGTCGTCGATGACCAGGACGACGCGCCCATGCATCTCCCAGAGCGTCGGCGGCGACGGCGATGACGCAGCCGTTTCGGGGATACGGGTGGCGCGCGGCAGCAGGACACTCACCACCGTCCCCCGACCAAGGCGCGAGCGCAGCGATAGGGGCAGCCCGAGCAGGTCGCACAGTCGCCGGACAATGGCGAGACCCAGCCCGAGACCACGGCTGCGGTCGCGGTGGGGATTATCGATCTGGTGGAACTCCTCGAAGACCTTGGCGATGCGATCCCCGGGGATGCCGATGCCGGTGTCCCAGACCTGCAACAAGACCCTATCGCGTCGCTTGCGACAGGCGATGAGCACGCCGCCCTGGTCGGTATAGCGAATCGCGTTGCTGATGAGGTTGCGGACTACCCGTTCCAGCAACAGCGGGTCGGTGCGCACCAGCGCGGCACAGTGGCGGCAGCGCAGCCGAAGGCCCTTACGATGGGCCTCGGCTTCCTGTTCGCGCACGCAGCGATGAAGCAGCCCCGCGAGGCGGAAGTCTTCGGGCTCCGGAGTCACCGCGGCGGCGTCGAGCCTGGAGATGTCCAGCAGGGCGTTAAAGAGCTTGCCGAGCGCGTCGAGCGACTGCTCCACTCTCGGGTAGATGGCAGTCCGTTCTCGATCACCGCAGGACCGCTTCAGCGCCTCGATGAGCAGGTTCAGCGCATGCAGTGGCTGGCGCAGATCGTGGCTTGCAGCCGCGAGGAACTTCGACTTGGCGACATTCGCGTCCTCGGCGATCTGCTTCTGGTGCTGCAGGTCCAGCAGCAGGGCGTCGTTGGCATACTTGAGGCGCAGCGTCTGGGTGACAACACCATTGAACACCAGGGCGAAGTAGACACATCCCGCCAGGAAGACCAGCACCATGAGGCCGATCACGGCGATGCCTTCCGGCTCCTGGGTGAAAAAGTGCAGCGCCAAGGGTATGGCGATGGGCAGCGCAAAGCCCACGTAGACGCTCAACAGGTAAGACAGCACGCTGATCGCGCCTGCCATGACGCCCCCCAATGTCAGGGCGGTCAGTACCAGCACTTCGGTCGAGCCCAGGTCCAGCATGTAGAGTGCGCTCCCCCAGCCCGCACCCGAGAAGACTGCAGTGAGCGTATAGAGTCGGGGCGTGGTGCGGCGGATCGGCCGCCCTCGGGCGGGGGGCAAAACGAAGTGGTGCAGCAACTGACGGACGAGGACCACCGTCAGAAACACTGCCATCCAGACCCAAGGCTGCGGAGTCCGCATCTGCAGCCACAGGGCCCCCGCGAAGATGGTGGCCAACGAGACGTTGAGCACCTGGCCCCGCGGAATCTGCTGATGCAGGAGGCGCAAACGCTCCTCGGCGATGTCCTGAGGGCGGGCCGTCAACAAGTCTGGGAGCGGTTCCTGCTTAGACATCTGGCCCGCGCTGAGCGGCTCACTCGGCGTCGAATTCAAAGCCCCGCTGCTGCGCGAGCATGACAGCCTCGGTGCGGTTGCTGGCGCCGAGCAGCCGCAGCACACCTGCGACATGGACCTTCACGGTGTTGTCCGACACCGCCAGTGCGCGTGCGATCTGTTTGTTCGACCAGCCCCGCCCGAGCAATCGGAGCACCTCCTGCTGGCGCCGCGTCAGCAGCGTCGACAATGCACCGTTCTGAGGCAGACGCGAGGTCTTCACATCCGCGGGCTGCGGCGTCGCCTGCATCAGCGCCGGCGGCAGATACACACCGCCCGCAAGCACCAGCTTGAGGGCCGAGATCAGCAGCTCGCTCGGCGACGACTTGGGCACGTATCCAGCGGCACCGAGCTCGAGCGCCGCGCGCACGTGCGCCGCGCTCTCGCTCGCCGACAGCACCACCACGGGCACCGAGTCCGCCGCGCTGCACACGTGCCGCAAAAGGTCGAGCTCGACCGCGCCCGGCATGAACAAGTCGAGCAGCACCAGATCCAGCTCGGTGCCCCCTGCCAGACAGTCCATCACCTCTGCAGCGTTGGCCGCCTCAAAGACGCGCGGCTCCGGCGCCAATTGCGACAGCACGCCAATAAGGCCCGCCCGCACCAGGGCATGGTCATCCGCTACCAAGACATTCAATCCCGGCTCCTCCATCGAGGCAAAAGCATTAGCCCATTTGGACTAGCTCGCTTGCGCCATGGTCGGTTCACCGGGGCGATCATACACTGAAGTTGAACAGGTCTTAATCTCGTTAAAGCGTCGCTACGTCGGCACTGCCGACGCACCGAGCACGAGAGTCATGGCCGTCAAAAACTCAGCATGAGGTATGTAATGAACGGTAAGCGCTTGAATGAAAATGCATCCCGCCGCATCGTCCGCGCTCTGCTCTGCGTGACGGGTCTGGGCTTTCTGGCCCCTTCCCAGGCATCCGCCGAGGACGCCGACAGCGGCGTAGCGGCCATCGAAATGCGTCGTCTCCTGCAGCCGACGCCGGCGGAGCTGGCACAAGAGCAAAAGGGCCGGATCTACATCTACGACGGGCTGCGCGCCGTCGACATCGAGAACGCCATGGACACCGCATTCGACCGCATCGAAAATATGATGTTCATCCGCGTTCGTAAGACGGATGAGCAGGGCAAGACGCTTCGCGACCCGGCAACCGGCGAGCCCCAGTTCGAAGACGACGGCTGCTGACGCGAATGAAGGCGATGGCACTGGCGAAGGAATACAAATGCCCGGACCTCACGGGCGGAAATGCACCGGTATTGTACTCAGTAGGGCACCCGATATTGCGTGCAGTCGGCAACTTGAGGGCGCCTCGAAACATTCGCCGCCCCTGGCGGTGCGCGGGTAAAACCGTAGTCCACCGCCGATATAACAAATCGGCCAAAGCGCCATATCGTGGTGCCCACGCCGCAGCGTACGCCACGCCGATACCCTCTTGCGCTGCCCACCCACCCCCGTCCCGGACCACACTCCCCGCCCCCGCCCTTGCCCCCCTCCCCGCGCCCACACCCCCCCCCGCCACACCGCCCCCGGCCCCCCCCCACC
>NZ_JAIFKJ010000379.1:0-481 GCF_019695415.1 Thiohalocapsa sp. | reverse complement strand
CCGCCCATTGTACCAATCGGCTATACGCCCCTTCTCTGGTGCACACGCCTCATCGCATGCACCCCCGATCCCCCCTGTCGTTGCCCACCCGTCCCAGTTCGGGACAATAATCGCCGGCATCGTTCTGGCCTCGATGCGACCTTACACTGCTGAACCCAGCCCACGGGCGCGCGGGCGCACCCAAGCAGCCTTGGCTGCAAAGGGGTAACCCCCTCGCCGCCGAGTGCAACGATCTCGCGTGAATACGTCACAGCTTCGTCATCGGGTATCAGGTTAATCTGACCTCGACGCTGTCATGTGACGGCCTCAATCACTCGCAAGGCATCAATGGAGAAACCAGCGGTCATGCCTCATCGAAAGCAACCCACGCCAACAGCCACGCTGCTTACCACCATTGGACTCTCCGCTACACTCGTCAGCAGCATGGCTGCCGCTGCGGACGTCTCGGACATCGAGCTGCGCCGGCTGTTCGACCCCACCG
>NZ_JAIFKJ010000393.1 GCF_019695415.1 Thiohalocapsa sp. | reverse complement strand
TGTTGTTTTTTTTTTCAAGACGAAGACGGAATAGGAGGTCTAGTACGGGTTCGTGGGCTAGGAGATGGGTAGAAGGGACAGGCGGGAGATCGATCTGGTGATGGCCTGGTCGGTCGATCGGCTGGGGCGGTCGTTGCAGCAGCAGTTTGCCCTGCTGTCCGGGTTGCAGGCCAAGGGCGTCGATTTGTACCTGCACCAACAAGGCATCGACACCACGACCTCCGCCGGCCAGGCCATGTTCCAGATGTGCGGCGTGTTTGCCGAGTTCGAGCGGGCAATGATTCGCGAGCGCGTTCGCGCGGGCCTCCAGCGCGCGCGGGCGCAAGGCAAAACCCTCGGGCGACCGCGTACGCCCGAGGTGGTCGAGGCAAGGATCCGAGCGGCGCGCCGTCAGGGCAAGGGCATCAAGAAGATCGCCAGTGAGCTGGGCATCGGCGTCAGCACCGTGCAGCGTGTCGTGCATGGACCGGCCCCGAATCCAGGACCTCGACTACGTAACCCGAACCGGTGACAACCACGAGCGAAGCAATGACGACCACGATCACCTTCGACTTCGATGCGTCGGTCTTCGGCGCATTGCGCTTGGCGCCCGGCGAATTCGCACGAGAGATGCGCGTCGCCGCGGCGGTTCAGTGGTACGCACAAGGAATCGTTTCACAGGGAAAGGCCGCCGAGCTTGCCGACCTGACCCGAGCCGAGTTCCTGGAAGAACTCCACCATCGAAAGGTCCCGGCCTGCCAAGTCACGGCCGATGAGCTTGCCGACGAAATCCATGGCGCATAGACGCTGGGTGGTCAATGCCTCGCCGTTGATCTTGCTCGGCAAGGTCGAGCAGATCCAGCTGCTTGGCGCCTTGGCGGGAGAAATCGCCTTGCCCAGAGCTGTGATTCGCGAGGTCAGCGCCAAACCGGACGGCGAGCAAACGGTTCAGACGCTGACGGCCCTCGAATTTGCGATCGTCGTGGACGACGAAGACCCGCCTGCGAACATCCTGAGCTGGGACCTCGGCCCTGGCGAAACCCAAGTGATCAGCCATGCCGTCAGGCACTCCGCCGACCGCGTCGTGATCGACGACTTGGAAGCCAGGCGCTGTGCGAATGCCATGGGGCTCGCGATCATCGGCACCCTTGGCATCGTGGGCCGAGCGAAGGTCGTGGGACTGATCGAGCGCGCCGGACCGGTTGTCCAGAGACTACTGGAAACCGGACTCTACGCCGCCGACGAAATCGTCCAGCGACTCCTGCGCGAGGTCCGAGAGTAGCTTGTCGACGACCGGGATTACAGAAATTTGCACGTATCCTGAATCACACCCGTTTCTGGGTCTCGCGGCCGCTGCGCCCCGTCTCTTGGGCGGCGCGGCGGCGGCGCTCTTTAAGGATTTACACCGCGTTGGGGCTGCGTTATTTTGCAGCGTTTTTGCCGCCCGGATGCAACTTTCCTCGGCGCTGCCCGAATGAGCCGGTGCTGAGCTGCGCAGGACGCCGCCCGGTGCCAGCAGCGGAGCGGACTCATTTGGTGCGGAAAGCCCTTCCCACTTTTGCGAATCGACCGGGCATTACAACCACTGCGGAGCCCCAGCGCCGTGAGCCCCGATCCAGCCACCGAGAAGCCCTCGCCGGGCGTCACTGACGCCGGGATGCCTGTGCGCGGCTACCGGGTGGCGCCCGGGGGCACCCTCGTCGGCGAGGTCGGGGTGCCGGGCGACAAGTCCATCTCGCACCGGGCGATCATGCTCGGTGCGTTGGCGGACGGCGCCACGGAAGTCACCGGCTTTCTGGAGGGAGCGGACAGCCTCGCCACCCTTGCCGCTTTTCGTAATATGGGCGTTCAGATCGTCGGGCCGGAGGCCGGGCGCGTGCACATTCAGGGCGTTGGCCGCGATGGCCTCACGGCCCCCAACGGACCGCTCGACGTCGGTAACGCAGGGACGGCCATGCGCTTGCTCTGCGGTCTGCTCGCGGGGCAGCCGTTCGAGAGCACGCTGGTGGGGGATGCATCATTGTCGCGGCGGCCCATGCGCCGTGTCACGGACCCGCTGGCGCAGATGGGAGCGGCCATCGACACCACGCCCGCCGGTACCGCGCCGCTGCGGATTCACCCAGTGGATCGGCTCCACGGCATTGACTATGCCATGCCAGTGGCAAGCGCCCAGGTGAAGTCCTGCCTGTTGCTCGCGGGGCTCTACGCGGATGGCGAGACCTGCGTCACCGAGCCGGCGGTCACCCGCGATCACACTGAGCGGATGCTGGCGACGTTCAGCTGCCCGGTCCAACGCGACGGCGCCCGTGTCTGCCTTCGGGGCGGCAGCCGGCTTACGGCTGCGCCTGTCGCGGTGCCGGCGGACATTTCTTCGGCGGCGTTCTTTCTGGTGGGCGCCAGCATCGCCGCCGGCGCGGACCTGATCCTGCCGGCGGTGGGAGTTAACCCGACGCGCATCGGCGTGCTGAATATCCTGCGCGCCATGGGTGCAGACATCGAGATCGCGAACCGACGCGACTGCGGTGCCGAGCCGGTGGCGGACCTGCGCGTGCGCAGCGCCCGGCTCAGCGGTATCGAGATCCCGCGTGACCAGGTGCCGCTCGCCATCGACGAATTCCCGGCCCTGTTCATCGCCGCCGCCTGTGCCGAGGGAGAGACGTTGCTCACCGGCGCAGAAGAGCTCCGCGTCAAGGAAAGCGACCGTATTGCCGTGATGGCAGCGGGGCTCGTCGCGCTGGGTGTCGACGCCGAGGTACTTCCGGATGGCATCCGCATCCGGGGGGTTGGCAACGGCCGACTCACCGGCGGAACCGTCCATAGCCATGGCGACCACCGTATTGCCATGGCCTTTGCCATAGCGGCACTGCGTGCCGCTGAACCGGTTGTGGTGCAGGACAGCGCCAATGTGGACACGTCCTTTCCAGGCTTCGCGGCGCTCGCAGCAGGCGCCGGCCTCGACATCGAAGAAACGGCCGCAGTCGCGGCCGAGACAGCCCAATGAGCGCAGCAGCCGACGCGCTCACGGCACCGGTGATCACCTTCGACGGGCCGTCCGGCACCGGCAAGGGCACCATTGCCGCGGGCCTGGCCGCGCGGCTCGGCTGGCATGTGCTCGACACCGGGGCGCTCTACCGCTGTGTCGGCCTGGCTGCCGTGCAACGCGGCGTCGACTTGGCGGACGAGGAGGCGCTTGGCGCCCTCGCGCAGCGGCTCAACATCCGTTTCGACGGTGAGCGGGTGCTGCTCGATGCCGTCGATGTCAGCGATGAAATCCGCACCGCCGCCGCCGGTGAGCACGCCTCCCGCGTCGCCGCGGCGCCGGCGGTGCGCAGCGCGCTTTGGCGCTTGCAGCGTGATGCGGTGCCGCCCCCCGGGCCCATCGCCGCCGGCCGCGACATGGGGCCCGTCGTCTTCCCTGAGGCACCCATCAAGTTCTTCCTTGAGGCCACTCCGCCGGTGCGTGTCGCCGGACGTTATAACCAGTTGAAAGACAAGGGCATGGATGCTAACGTGGCGAATCTTGCGCGAGAGCTTGCCGAACGCGACCGCCGCGACCGCGAGCGGGCCGCAAGTCCGCTGGTGCCGGCCGCGGACGCCGTGATCATCGACACGTCCAATCTTGGCATCGAGGCCGTGCTGGCGCAGGTGCTGGACGTCGTTGACAACCGTCTGCCGCAGGCGGGCCAAGCCGCTCCGCCGTCATAGGGCTTGCCGACTGTTGGCCAGTGCTGCCCATAGGGCCAGTGCTGCCCATCGGAGGGAGGTTGAGCGGGCGCCGGCGCGGTGGCGGCGCTGCGATAAGCTGAGCCTGTCGTCGCTGCAGACAGTCGTTGCCAGAGAGAGCCGCGGTGCCGAGCACCGCACGTAAGGAGATACTGATTTATTGGGCATCCTGCCCAAGAATCAGACGGAGCCGGGCCTGTTCAGACATTGGGCGGTTTCCCGGCTCCTTCATT
>NZ_JAIFKJ010000168.1 GCF_019695415.1 Thiohalocapsa sp. | reverse complement strand
ACAGCCGCACCCCGCAGGTGCGCTGGACGGTGTAGAAGGCCGTGGCCATCAGGGTGCAGCCCCCGAAGGCAAAGATGACGGCGTTGGTGTGTACCGGGCGTAGGCGGCCGAACGACAGGTAGGGGCTGTCGAAGTTCAGGAACGGCCAGGCGAGCTCTGCGGCGATGTAGACGCCGACGGCCGCGCCCACGACCAAGTACACCACGGCCATGATCGTGAACCAGCGGACGACATCGAAGCTGTATTTTTGTTCGGCTAGCCGATCGGCAGTGGCTTCCATAGGACCCTCTAACGGACTAGAGAAAAAAGGACTTTCGCTTGGGGTTTTCCACCCTGGAAATCGCGCGCTGTCACCACAACGCCGGGACGGCGCAATGACAATTGATCACCGGGCGAAAGTCAAGCTGAGCGGAGCGGTCGGGATTGGGAGGGAATGCCCCAGATCGCCAGTTTCTTTTTATCGAACAGTCGGCTACGGCAATAGCCCTGTTGTCGTAACCCCTTATTTCTCTGCCATTTTCGCACCTGAACCGAGGTCGCGGTCGGCGGCAGGTCGGGCGGTCCAACTTGGCTCGGAGGTTGCTTGACAATGTGCGGCCCGCGGCGAGCGTAGGGCTTGCGGGCCGGGATCGCGCGCTCGGACAGCGCGGCTCCCTGCGGAGGAATATCGGCTGCGGGGTGCCGGAGGCACTGAGAGCGGGTGATGCGGCCGCTGCGTCGGAAGGTCGGCCCCTGGTGGCAGGCGGCAGACCGGTCTCGCAGTTACTTGAAGAAGGACTCCACCGAGAAGCCCTCTTTCTCCAGGATGTCACGCAAACGGCGCAGGGCGTCCATCTGAATCTGGCGCACGCGCTCGCGGGTGACGCCCAGCTCGTTGGCAACGCGCTCCAACGTCGAGTGCTCGTAACCGTGCAGCCCGAAGCGACGCTCGACGACCTCCCGCTGCTTTTGGTTCAGCTTGTCGAGCCAGTGATCCAGGTTCGTATGGATGTCGGCGTCCTGGATGTCGTCGCTCGGATCTTGGGCGCTGTCGTCCGGCAGCATGTCCACCAGCGGCTTGTCGGCATCCTTACCGTAGGGCGTGTCCACCGATGCGATGCGCTCGTTGAGGCCGAGCATGCGCTTGACCTCACCGATAGGCTTCTCCAGCAGCTCGGCGACTTCCTCGGTGCTGGGCTCGTGGTCGAGCTGCTGGGCGAGCATGCGCGTGGCCTTGAGATAGACGTTGATCTCCTTGACGACGTGGATGGGCAGTCGCACGGTGCGCGTTTGATTCATGATCGCCCGTTCCATGGTCTGACGGATCCACCAGGTGGCGTAGGTGGAGAAGCGGAACCCTCGCTCCGGATCGAACTTCTCCACCGCGCGGATCAGACCGAGGTTTCCCTCTTCGATGAGGTCCAGCAGCGGCAGCCCGCGATTCAGGTAGCGGCGTGCGATCTTCACCACCAAGCGGAGGTTGCTCACAATCATCCGTGAGCGCGCCGCCTCATCGCCCTGCTGCGCGAGGCGCGCATAGTGGACTTCTTCCTCGGCGGTCAGGAGCTTGGATTCGCCGATCTCGTTCAGATACAGACGCGTGGCATCGAAGTCGCCATCACCAGCTGAAAAACGGTGCCCCGGTGGATGCTGCTCCCCGCGGTCATCGTCGCCGTCCTCGCCTGCATCCAGCGCGGCGTCGCTGTCGGCCTCTTCCGACTCCGGGTCGCCGCCAGCGCTCTCCAGCAGCATGTCCTCGTCCTCCGGGACGGCATCCGTGTCCGGTTCGTCATCGCGTTCTTGCGTGGACATGGGACACTCCTCAAACGGGTGCGGCGTGCGCGCGACGCTGCCGGCGCACGCCATTTATGGTGTGCCCACCTCAGCGCGACGGCGGGAGGAAGCGAACAGGGTCCACAGCGACCCCATTGCGGCGGATCTCGAAATGCAGCAAGCCCTCGCCGTTGGCCGCACGGCCAGCGACGGCGACACGCTGACCGCGCTTGACGCGCTCGCCTTCGCGAGCCAGGAGCTCGCGGTTGAAACCGTATGCGCTTAGGTAGCTCGCGTTGTGCTTGACGATGATAAGGTTGCCGTATCCCTTGAGTCCACTACCGCTGTAAACCACCGTTCCGTCCGCGGCAGCGACCACCGGCGTGCCCTCGGCAACGCCGATGCGCACGCCCTGGCGGGTGCGATCGCCGTCGCGGAAGTCTTGCCGTATCGGCCCCTTGACCGGCCAGGTCCAGCTGATGCCGGAGCTCGCCGCACTCGCCCCCGCCACCGCGGCACTCGTGCGCGCGGAGGTCTTCACGACGCGCGAGTCCCGGGCGCCGGCACTGCGCGAGGCCGTGCGACGCGAGGCGCTGCGCGCCGGCCGCGAGCGGCCATCCGGCGGCTCTACGCGCAGTAGGTCACCGGCGATAATCACATAGGGCGGTGCGAGATCATTCCAGACCGCGAGCGTTCGCAGTCGCACGCGCTTGCGCTCGGCGATCTCGCTGAGGGTATCGCCGCTGCGGATCCGGTAGTAGCCAGGGGGCGCTGGGCCGTATCCGTCACGGCTGTCCACCGGCGCGAGCCCGCCGGCGCCACACCCGGCAAGCAACGCCGCCGACACCAGCGTGATTGGGACGCGCAACTGCCGAAGCGCTCGGCAAATGGCCGCGGGCCATGGCTGGGCAGCCCGCATCAGCACAACACCCGCGCAGCGAAGCCTGCCCCTGTGGCCGAATGCCTCCGGGCCAGCCGGGTCGAATCCTGTCCCATCAACCCCATCGCCTCCATTAGGCCACCCCGGCCAGCAGCGGCACGAAGGTCACCGGCTCCAGCACCTCGTGCCGGAAGCCGGCAGAGGTCCGGGTCAGGCGCACCAGCACCTGTCCGTCGCCGTCGTTCAGCGGCAGCACCATGCGCCCGCCGGGTGCGAGCTGCGCCGCCAGCTGCCGGGGCACGCCGTGTGCGGCGGCGGTGATCAGGATCCCGTCGAAGGGTGCATACTCCTGCCAACCCAACGCACCGTCGCCGTAGCGCAGCCGCACGTTGCGGCAGCGCAGCCCCCGCAGCCTGGCCTCGGCGCGCTGCCACAGCGCGGCGACGCGCTCCACGCTGTAGACACGGCGCACCAGCGCCGCCAGGACCGCTGTTTGATAGCCGGAGCCGGTGCCGATTTCCAGCACCGTGGAACAACAGCCGGGCGCCAACAGCGCCTCGGTCATGCGGGCCACCGTATAGGGTTGCGAGATGGTCTGACCATGACCGATGGGCAGCGCGGCATCATCGTACGCGTGCGTCGCGAGCGCCTCGTCCACAAACAAGTGCCGGGGCACCTGTGTGACCGCCGTGATGACACGGTCGTCGCCGATACCGGCGGCCGTGAGCCTAGCGGCCAGGCGCAGCCGCGCCCGGGCATGGTTCGAAGCGCGGCCTGCCGCGGGCAGCGCTGCTGGGGAACCAGTCATCACGGCAGCGCGTCCAGCCATTGCTCGAGGGACGCCAGTGCGGCATGGCGGGTAAGGTCGATCTGGATCGGCGTCACCGACACAAAGCCCGCGCGCAGGGCGAAGAAATCCGTCCCTTCCCCCGCATCCTGCTCGGGCCCGGCCGGGCCAATCCAATACATGGGCCGTCCGCGCGGGTCCTCGATACGAGAGACGGACTCGGCCTTGTGCCGGTGCCCAAGCCGGGTGGCTGCGACGCCGCGGATATCCGCGAGCGGCATGTCCGGCACATTGACGTTGAGTATCGTGCTCGGGCTCAGCTCAGCACCGCGCAGACCCGCCACGAGCCGCGCGGCCACAGCGCCCGCCGTCGCCAGATACTGAGGCTGATGCGCTGCCATCGACACCGCGATGGCCGGCAAGCCAAGAAAGCGGCCCTCGGTGGCCGCGGCCACGGTACCGGAGTAGATGACGTCGTCGCCGAGGTTGGGGCCATGGTTGATGCCTGCCACCACCAGATCCGGCTCCTCGTCGAGCAAGCCGGTGAGCGCAAGGTGTACGCAGTCGGTCGGGGTCCCGTTGACGCGGATGATGCCGGATTCGAGCCGCTCGGCGCGAATGGGCACGTCCAGCGTCAGCGAGTTGCTCGCGCCGCTGCGGTCGCGGTCCGGCGCCACCACCGTGACCCGGCCGAGTGCGGAAAGCGCGTCGGCGAGCACATGCAGACCGGGAGAACGATATCCGTCGTCGTTGCTGATGAGTATGTTCATGCCTGCGCGACTGCAGCGAAGCTGATCCCGACGGAGCCGCCCCGTCGGCCAGCGGCGCGGACAGAACGGGCCATGCAATGCCAAAATGGCCGGTGAGCGCCCAGGGGGTTTGCGAGCATGAGCTCCAACCCAAACCTGGTTGGGGTCGCCGGTGACGCCGGATGACACGCCCGCGATGATACCGGGAACCCTGGGGCGACGCTCTTGAGCCGCCCTTCTGCCGCCGTAGCCTGACCTGCCGGGGCGCACCCTGCGCCGCACCTCTTATCATAAGTCAGATGAACAAACAGCTCCACGAATCTGATTCAGAAATGTTTCGCACGGCGATGGGCGACGTCGAGCCGCTTGCTGCGAACCGCGCGGAGCCCTACCGTGAGCGCCCGCCCCCAATCCCGCGGCCGCAGCCTGCAGACGCCGAGCCAGAGCAGCCGGAACTGCTCGCCGAAAGCCAGGTGGAGACCCACGACTATCTGCTCTTTGCCCGGCCGGGAGTGCAAAAGCGTGTTGTCGCCGAGCTCCAGCGCGGCCGCATCGAGCCCGAGCTGGAGGTAGACCTGCACGGCCTCCGTGCGGCGCATGCCCGCATCGTCCTCACAGAGTTTTTCGCCGATTGCCGACAGCGCCGCGTTCGCTGCGCACGCATCATCCATGGCAAGGGCCGCGGGTCCGACAGTCCGCAGCCGGTGCTCAAGTGCAAGGTCAACTACTGGCTGCGGCTGCGCCAGGACGTGCTCGCCTTCTGCTCTGCGACGCGCCGCGACGGTGGGACAGGAGCGGTCTACGTGCTGTTGCGTAACCCGGACAAGGACGGCACGCGCCGCGCTCGGCGCTGACTAGGCTTTCCCGATCGATCCGCAAGGCTCATCTAGAAGCGAGCTCCAGTGACACGCCGCTGCACCGAACCGCTCCGGCTCTCGGCTATCCGATCGTGGCTGTGTGCCGCGCTCCTGTTACTCGTTTCAGTAAGTGCCGCAGCACAGCCGGACACCGCGGCACCCGGCGCTGCAGCGGCGGGGGACGGCATCCCCAGCGAGACACTGGTGGAGCAGCGCCTGAAGGACGTGGAGAAGGCCACGGATCTATCCGAGGCCGAGCGCGAGCGACTCACCGGCGAGCTGAACACGGTGTTGGAGGACCTTGCCGATGCGGCGCGCATGCAGGACGCCGCCGCCGAGTATGCGGCCGCTATCGAACGGGCCCCTGAAACGACCGAGGCCATCCGCAGTGAGCTAGCCGCCGCCGATGCAGCGCCAACGCCGACGCTGGACTTGCCCACGGACGCCAATCTGCCGGCCATTGAGTCGCGCATCACGGCCGAGCAGGCCGAGATTGCCGCCATCGAGGCGCGCATCACCAGGCTGTCCGAGGCACTGGAGGCGGCGGACCAAAACCCGGTACAGATCCGCGACCGTATCGCCGCCATCGAGGCACGGCTCGCCGAGCTGGAGCCCGCACCAAGCACCCCGGAGGCGGTCTCCGAGCAGGCAAGAGAGCTCAAGAATTGGGGCCGCCAGGCGCGTCGCGCCTCCCTGCGTGCCGAGCAGCAGATGCTGGAGCAACAGCTGCTGACCGCCGGCGCCCGGCCCGGGCTGACGCTCGGGAAGCGCGCACCAGCGCGGCCGGGGCTAGTGCCTGCCAACGCCCGCACCCAGCTGCTGGAGGCCCGCGCCAATGCACCGCGCCAGCCCGCCGCCGCAGAAGTCCAGGAACGCGTCGACGCGGACCGGACCGCCACCGCCGGCGCCCACCCGCTGGTGCAGACTTGGGCAGAGCGCAACGCGGAGCTCGCCGACACGGTCGGCGAAACCACCGCGGCGCTTACCCAGCTCGACGAGCAGCGCACCGCCCTGGAGCAGGCCCGCACCCGGATCGAGGAGGACTTCGCAAACGCCCGCGAACGACTGGAGGCCGCCGGCCTGAACCGCGCCCAGGGTCAGGTGCTCATCGAACAGCGCGCCCAGTTGCCGGACCCGCGCCAACTCCGCAAGGCCGCCGCCGAGCGCGCGGATGAGATCGCCGAGAGCACGCTGCGCAGCATTCGCTGGCGCGAGGAGCTCCGCAGCCTGGAGGATCTCGACGCCTGGGTGGATAGAGCCATCGTCGAGCTGCCCCCGGCGCAGCTCGCGGAGGCCGACCAGGCAGAGCTGCGCGCTGCCCTGAAGGCCCAGGGAGAAACCCGACGCAAGCTCCTCGTCACGGCGCTGGACCTGGAGGAGAGCTATCGCCGCGCGCTCGGTGAGGTGGACTTCGCCGGCCAGCAGCTGCGCGAGCTGGTGCAGCGTTACGACCGCTACCTCTCGGAACGGCTGCTCTGGGTGCGCAGCGTCGGCCCCGTCACAGAGCAGTCCTTCGCCGCACTGCCGGCGGCGGTGGCCTGGCTCATCAACCCTGTCAATTGGGTCAAGGTCGGCAGCACGCTGGCAGCGGAGGCCGCACGCTCGCCAGTGCTCTGGCTCGGCCTCGCCGCCGTGGCCGTGCTGTTTTGGCGCAACTCCGCGCTGCGCCGGGCCATCCGAGCCAGCGCAGAGCCGCTGCGGCGCATCAGCACCGATCGCTTCCGCTACACCCTCACTGCGCTCGGGCTTTCGCTGCTGGCGGCCGCGCCCTGGCCGCTGCTGGCCCTGACCCTAGGCTACGTACTGCACACGTCGCTTGTCGCGGGGCCTTTCGCCAAGGCGGTGGGCACCGCGCTCATCGCCATCGTTCCTGCGCTCTACTTCATGCTTGCCTACCGCATGCTCTGCCTGCGCGGCGGGGTTGCCGATCGCCACTTCCGCTGGCGCAGTGACACCCTGGTGCTGCTGCGCCGCTCAACCTTCACCGCCATCACGCTGTTGATGCCGGTGGGTGTCGTCGCTGCGATGATCCACAACCAGCAGAACCCGGAGTTCACGGCCACTTTAGGTCGGCTGTCACTGGCGCTGTTCAATCTCGGCCTCGGAGCCCTTACCGCCGTCGTACTCCACCCTAGCCGCGGCGTCCTCAAGCACATTCTGGCCGAGCGCCCGGAGGCCTGGTATGCGCGCCTGCGCATGCTCTGGTATCCGCTGCTGGTGGCGGTGCCCTTGGTGCTGGCGGGGCTGGCCGTGTCTGGGTTCCTGTACACCTCGGGCATGCTGCTGCGCTCTCTGGTAAACGAGCTCTGGCTCGCGTTAGGGCTCGTTGTCGCGCACCAGCTCATCGCCCGCTGGCTGCTGGTGACGCGCAGGCGCCTCGCGCTCACCGCCGCCTTGGAGCGCCGCGCCCAACGCGAGGCTGCCAAAGCCACCGATGCTGCGGGCGCGGAGGCCCTGGCGGTGCAGGAGGGGCCGGTGGACCTCGCCTCCCTGGACACCCAGACCCGCAAGCTTCTGAACCTGGTCATTTTCGTCGCCGCAGCCGCGGGCCTGTGGCTGATCTGGTCCGAGGTACTGCCGGCACTGAACTTCTTCGATCGCTTCACGCTCTGGCGCTACACCGGCACGGTGGACGGCGTCGATCAGGCCATCCCGGTGACGCTCGCGGACCTCGGGCTGGTGCTCGTGATCATCGCCGCCGCTATCGCCGCGGCACGCAATCTGCCGGCACTGCTGGAGATCGTGCTCCTGCAAAGCAGCCACGTCAGCGCCGGCAGCCGCTACACCATCATCACGCTCACGGGCTACGCCATCACCGCCATCGGTGCCCTGCTGGTCTTCAGCACCCTAGGGCTGTCCTGGGGCCAGGTGCAATGGCTGGTTGCGGCGCTCGGTGTCGGCATCGGCTTCGGCCTGCAGGAGATCGTCGCGAACTTCATCAGCGGGCTCATCATTTTGTTCGAGCGCCCGGTGCGGGTCGGTGACATCGTGACCATCGGCGACACGACGGGAGTGGTCACCAAAATCGAGATCCGCGCCACCACGGTGCGCAACTGGGACCGACAGGAGCTCCTGGTGCCCAACAAAGAGCTCATCACCGGCCGCCTCACCAACTGGACCCTGTCCGATCAGATCAACCGCATCGTGGTGCCCGTCGGCGTCGAATACGGCAGCGACACCCGCAAGGCGCTGCAGATCCTCGCGGACGTTGCGCGTGAGAATGAGCATGTGCTGGAGGACCCAGCACCGCTGATCACCTTCGAGGGCTTCGGCAACGACGCCCTGACCCTGGTGCTGCGCTGCTACCTGCAGGATATGGACTATCGGCTCGACACCATCACGGCGCTCCACCAGGCCATCGACGACAGATTCCGAGCCGCCGGTATCGGCATCGCGTTCCCGCAGCGGGACCTGCACATTCGTTCCGTGCAGCCGCTGGAGATCCACCTGCGCCGGGATCAGAAACCGGGCGCCGCCAGCGAGGCATCGGCCGCGGCCGACTGAGCCGCGCAGCCGCGCCCATCGAGGCCGCTCGGCCCCGCCCAGATCGACTGCACCACTGGCTTGGTCGCGCCTTCGCCGATCGGTCGAGCGGCATCTGGAGGGGAGCCCCCATTTGGAGGCACCACCGCCGCCGTGCCGACCGACAACCCTGCCCCCGTGGCCCGCGGACCGCTATACTGAGCCGCCTGTTCGGGGCCGCGCTGGCCCTGTCCCGACTCGAGTGACCGGAGCAGGCGATGGCAGATCCCGCCGCAACGGCCCCTTCCTCAGCGAGCGCGACGGACGTCTCCACGGGCGTAACCCCCGAGGTCGCCCGCGCTGTCGACGCCGGCGACACGCTGGCCGCCGTGGACCTGGGCTCCAATTCTTTTCACCTGCTGGTGGCGCGCATGGACGGAGGCACGCTGCAGGTCATCGACCGGCACAAGGAAATGGTGCGACTCGGCGAGGGCCTAACCAGCGACAAGCACCTGCGCGAAGACATTGCCGAGCGCGCCCTCGCCTGCCTGGAGCGTATGGGCCAGCGGCTCAAGGACATGCCGCCGGAGCGGGTGCGCGCCGTGGGCACCAACACGCTGCGCCAAATCCGCCCGGAAGCGCATTTCGTGGAGCGGGCCGAGCGGGCGCTCGGGCACCCCATCGAGGTCATCGCCGGGCGTGAGGAGGCGCGGCTCATCTATCTCGGCGTCTCCCACGGCCTCGCCATCGGCGACGAGAAGCGCCTTGTCATCGACATCGGCGGCGGCAGTACCGAGCTCATCGTCGGGGAAGGCTTCCAGCCGACCCTGCGCGAGAGCCTGCACATGGGCTGCGTCAGCATGGCACGCCGCTTTTTCGGCAACGACAAGATCACCGCCAAGCAGATGGACAAAGCGGAGCTGTATGGCGCGCTCGAGGTGCGTCCAGTGCGCGAGCTCTTCCGCCAGTCCGGCTGGGCCACGGCCACCGGCAGCTCCGGCACTGTCAAGTCCATTGCGGCCGTGGTCATGGCCGAGGGCTGGAGCGAGGACGGTATCACGGCGGATTCTCTTGAGCGCCTGCGCGCGGCCATCTTGGACGCCGGCAAGACGTCGGCGCTCGGCTTCAAGGGTTTGAGCGAACAGCGCCGACCGGTGTTCGCAGGTGGCGTAGCGGTGCTGCGAGCGCTCTTCTCGAGCCTGGCCATCGAGCATATGCGCGTGTCGGATCAGGCCCTGCGGGAAGGCCTGATCTACGAAATGGTGGGCCGGCTGGAGCACGAAGACGTGCGCGAGCGCACGGTGGCCACATTCAGCCGCCGTTTCGACGTCGACCAGGCACATGCAGCTCGGGTCAAGGACACCGCGCTGCACCTGCTGGACCAAGTGCGCGAGCCCTGGCAGCTCGATCATCCCGACTATGCACCCATGGTCGGCTGGGCGGCGGAGCTGCACGAGATCGGGCTCGCCGTCTCCCACAGTCAGTACCAGAAGCACGGCGCCTACCTCATCAGCAATGCCGACCTCTCCGGCTTTACACGCCAGGAGCAGGTGGTGCTGGCAGCCCTGATACTTGGCCACCGGCGCAAATTCCCGGTGGAGGCCTTCCTCGAGCTTCCCACGGGCTTGCACTGCTGCACCCGGCGCTTGTGCGCGATCCTGCGACTGGCGGTGCTGATGCATCGCGGGCGCAGCCCCGACAGCATTCCCGCGCTGACACTCAGCGCCGACGCTGACACCCTGGTGCTGCGCTTCCCTGAAGGCTGGCTCGACCAGCACCCCCTCACCCACCTGGAGCTGGAAGAAGAGGCCTCACGGCTGCTCGCCGGCGGCTTTGGGCTGGATTTCGGCTAGGCACTGCGCCACCGGCCATATCGTCACTTCACGGCCCCCGCTCGTCCCCGCGAGTCCGGCGGTCCCTGCCAGCGCCAAGCCGCGCCCGCACCCTCGCTGACCGACCGCGGCCAAAGACCACCCCGGAAAGTCCCCAATGGGGCCGAGCTGCTGCACGCCGGCGCTGCGCGGCAAAGCCCCGAGGGACGTGCGGAGAAGTAACCTCGCGCACAGACGTTGCTGCTAGAATCGGCGCCAGTGCCAAGTCACCCTGTCCGCGCGCCAGCGCGGCTCCCCGCCAACGAACGAAGGAGGACAGCAACAACCATGGCCAAGCTTTTTTCCGCCGAGTGGATGAACGAGCTCAAGGACGCCTGGAATAACGACCCTGAAGTCAGCGGCAAGCTCGCGGACATCGGCTTCGACTCCGTCATTACCTGCGGTTTCAAAAACGAGGATGATCCCCGCGGCGTCTTCGTCGTCGAGAAGGGTATCTGCACCCGCGCAGGCGACTGGAACGGCGAGAGTCCGGACTGGGACATGCGCGCCGACATGGACGACTGGCTCAAATGGGTCAAGAAGGGCATCGGCATGATGGGCATGGGCACCGCCTACGCCACCGGTAAGCTCAA
>NZ_JAIFKJ010000212.1 GCF_019695415.1 Thiohalocapsa sp. | reverse complement strand
CCCCCCCTCTGCGCTTCTCCTTCTATTGTGCTTCCGTCGCGCGCCATTTTGTTCAAGTGACGGGCCGTCCCTGGGGTTGCCTGTCGCGGCCCTCGGAGCCTGGATGCTGCTGTCGCCGCAATCGCCAGCGGTCTCCCCGAGGATGCCTGCATTCTGGTGTTCGGGTCCTTCACCGTTGTGGAGGCGGCGCTGCGCAACCCCGCCGTCGCTCCTGTATAATCGCCGCTTCGGCGGGCGGGGCCCGCTGCGGCAAAGACTCCTGAGCGTGGACGATCCCCGGGGCCGAAGCGATGGATGAAGGTGCGAAAAGACGTCTCGTCGGTGCCGCCGTCGTGGTGGCGCTGATCGTCATCTTCGTGCCCATGTTGCTGGACCGGTCGGAGCCGAACGGTCTCGGCGAGCCCATCGTCATCCCCGATGAGCCTGCTGTCGAAGAGGACGCAGCGCCCTTGGCGCCGCTCACCGCCGAGGATTTGACGCCTCCCCTGCCGGCTCCCGAGCCGCCGCCCGGCGCCGCTGTCGAGCCCCCGGTCACGGCTGCCGAGCCGGCGCTCCCCCTGCCTCAACCGGAGTCTCAGTCTCTACCGGAGCCGCAACAGGAGCCAACGGGACGCGCCGCGCCCCCCGAGCCGGCTCCGGCGGGACCGGGGCCCGTGCCTGCGGGCACGGCATCCTGGGTCGTACAGGTGGCGAGTCTGGGCTCGCCCGCGGCCGCTAAGGGCCTGCAGGACAGGCTTCGCGCCAAGGGCTACACCGCGTTCGTGGAGCAGGCGACGGTCGACGGCAAGCGCTATTACCGGGTGCGCGTCGGCCCCGAGGTTGAGCGCGCCCGCGCCGACAGTCTGGCGGCTGAGCTGCAGGCCGAGACGGGCAATAAGCCCCTAGTGCAGCGTTACCCTTGACCAGCGACGCTCGCTGGTTGAGCAGCCCGGCACGGGCAGCGGCGCCAGCCCACGGCGCATGGCTAACGCACCGGCCCCGTCGCCGGGTCGGCACAGCGGCCCTGGCCGTTGCCCCGACAGCGGCCGGGCTCCAAATCATCTGAGGACAGCCACGGAATCATGATCTGGGTCGATTACGTCATCATCGGCATCATTGCCCTGTCGGCCATTATCGGGCTCGCCCGCGGCCTGATTCGCGAGGTGCTGGCCTTGGGCGTGTGGATCGCGGCATTGCTCGCGGCCTGGTTCTTCTACCGACCGGTGGCAGATCAGCTGACGCCCTGGCTGGAGACGCCGTCGCTGCGCATGGGCGTGGCTGTCGTGCTCATCGTGATCGGGGTGCTGGTGGTCGGCGCCATCATCGGCTGGGTGTTATCGCTGCTGGTAGAGAAGACCGGCCTCACCGGCACGGACCGGCTGCTGGGCATGGTGTTCGGGGCGGGGCGTGGCGCGGTGGTAGTGGCCCTGCTGGTGTTCCTGGCGTCGCTGACGCCGGTGGTCGAGGACCCCTGGTGGGCGCAGTCGGACTTGCTGCCCAGGTTCCAATTGTTGGCGGACGCCATGCTCGATTTGGTCCCGCCGGAGGTCACGCAGCGGATCAAGTCCATCTGAGGGCGGCCATCCCGCCCAGACTCGCCCTGGGATGGTCGCCGGGCCACTTGCGGTCCTTTTTTGCCCCTCCTCGGGGTATGGGCTAGGCTATGGCGCGGTCGCCGGCGCCATGCACTGTATCGCCTGCTGCCGGAGGTGAGACCCCCAGGGGGTTGATGGCCGTGCCGGCAGCGCCTGCCGGGCGCATCCTGAGGTGAACCATGTGCGGTATTGTTGGCATCGTTGGTAAGCAACCGGTCAACCAATCCTTATACGACGCGCTGCTGGTGCTGCAGCACCGCGGACAGGATGCCGCCGGTATTGTCACCAGCGACGGCGACAAGCTGCACATGCGCAAAGATGCGGGCCTGACCCGTGATGTCTTCGGCAACCGCCACATGCTGCAGCTCAAGGGCAACATGGGCGTTGGGCACGTGCGCTATCCCACCGCGGGGGTGTCCAGCTCTGCCGAGGCCCAGCCCTTCTACGTCAATTCGCCCTACGGTATCGTCCTCGCTCACAACGGCAACCTCACCAATGCCGAGGAGCTCAAGCAGGACGTCTTTGTCCAGGACCTACGGCACATCAACACCGAGTCCGACAGCGAGATCCTGCTCAACGTCTTCGCCCACGAGCTGCAGGCGCAGGACCGCCTGCGCATCGATGAGGAAGACATTTTCCGCGCCGTAGAGGGCGTGCACCGCCGCTGCCGCGGCGGTTATGCGGCGGTCGCGATGATTCCCGGCTTCGGTCTGTTCGGCTTCCGCGACCCTTACGGCATTCGCCCGGTGGTCTACGGCAAGCGCGAAACGGATCGTGGCACCGAGTACATGATCGCCTCCGAGAGCGTGGCGCTGGACATCAACGGCTTCGCGCTCGTCGACGACATCGCGCCGGGCGAGTGCGTGCTCGTGGACGTGCGCGGCAACCTCTATCGGCGCCAGTGCGCGCAACAGCCGGTGCTCTCACCCTGCATCTTCGAGTTCGTCTACTTCGCGCGGCCGGACTCCATCATCGACAACATTTCCGTCCACAAGTCCCGCTCGCGCATGGGCAAGAAGCTCGCGGCAAAGATCAAGCGCGTCTGGCCGGACCACGACATCGACGTGGTCATTCCGGTGCCCGATACCAGCCGCACCGCCGCGCTGCAGCTCGCCAATCAGCTCGGCGTGCCCTACGCCGAGGGCTTCATCAAGAACCGCTACATCGGCCGGACCTTTATCATGCCGGGCCAGCAGGTGCGCAAGAAATCGGTGCGGCAGAAGCTGAACGCCATCGACCTGGAGTTTCGCAAGAAGAACGTGCTGTTGGTGGATGACTCCATCGTGCGCGGGACGACCTCCCAGCAGATCATTCAGATGGGCCGGGACGCCGGGGCCAAGCGGGTCTATTTCGCCTCTGCGGCACCGCCGGTGCGCTTCCCCAATGTCTACGGCATCGACATGCCGGCAGCGAGCGAGCTCATTGCCCACAACCGCACCGAGGCGGATGTGGAAGCGGAGCTGGGCTGCGACCGGCTCATCTTCCAAGACCTGGACGACCTGATCGAGGCCATCCAGAAGAAGGGCAAGAGTCACGTGGACCGCTTCGACACCTCCGTGTTCGACGGGGTCTATGTCACTAATGACGTCACGGCGGACTATCTGGAATCCCTCGAGCGGGTGCGCAACGACGGCGCCAAACAGCACTCGCGTGTGGATGAGACGGTGCTGGAGCTGCACAACTCGGTCTAAGTCGAATACCGTGCACGACGACGACGCCCTTGATGCGTCCTGGGGCTTCGCCACCCGGGCGCTTCGCACCGGACATGCCCGTACCGCCGAGGGCGAGCATTGCGAGCCCATCTTCACGACGTCGAGCTTCGTGTTCGCGAACGCAGCGGAGGCCGCCGCCCGCTTCGCGGGCGAGGCTCCGGGCAACATCTATTCTCGCTTCACCAACCCAACGGTGCGCGCCTTCGAGCAGCGGCTGGCGGCGCTGGAGGGTGGCGCTGCCTGTGTGGCGACGGCCTCCGGCATGTCCGCCATCCTCGCCACGTGCATGGGGCTGCTCAAGGCCGGGGACCACGTGGTGGCCTCCCGGAGCCTTTTCGGCAGCACCACCATGTTGTTCGACAAGTATCTGGCGCGCTTTGGCATCAGCACGAGCTATGTGGAGTTGACAGATCGTGAGGCCTGGGCGGCCGCGATTCGGCCCCAGACAAGGCTTCTGTTCCTGGAGACGCCGTACAACCCCCTGACAGAGATGGCCGAGATCGCCCCCCTTGCCGAGCTGGCGCACGCGCACGAATGACTGTTGGCCGTGGACAACTGCTTCAGTCAGCCTGCGCTGCAGCCCCCGCTGGGGCCAGGCGCGGACTTGGTCATCCCCTCCGCCACCAAGCATCTGGACGGGCAGGGGAGTGTGGTAGGAGGGTGG
>NZ_JAIFKJ010000292.1:19230-20632 GCF_019695415.1 Thiohalocapsa sp. | reverse complement strand
TACCCTAGCTCGTGCGTCGGCGGCGCCAGAGTGGTGTAAGGGCCGGGAGCTGGGACCATGGCTGGCGCGCCGGGGGCCTGCGCGATGTCGCGGGCGTCGCCGGCAAGCTGCTCGGCATGCAGATCACCGGCGGCTCCACCAGTGCAGCGGACGCCTTCGTGAAGATGCGCAAGGCGGGCGCGGCGGCGCGGTTGGTGCTGATACAGGCCGCCGCGGCGCGCTGGGGGCAGGACGCGGCGTCGCTCTCCACCGACGCGGGCGCCGTCATCGACCCCGGCAGCGGGGAGCGGCTGCCCTACACCGCCCTCGCCGCGGACGCCGCGGACATCGAGCCACCTGCTGACCCACCGCTGAAACCGCGCTCAGGGTGGAGGTTGCTGGGCCGCAGCCTGCCCCGGGTGGACATGGCCGCTAAATGCACCGGCACCGCGCAGTTCGGCATCGACGTGCAGCTGCCTGGCATGCGTTATGCCGCTGTCGTCTCAAACCCCTACCTGGACGGCCACCGTGCCGGGTTCGACGCCAGCAGGGCCGAGGGCATGCGCGGCGTGGAGCGTGTCATCGACCTGGGCAGTGAGCACGGCGACGCGTTGGCCGTGGTGGCGAACAACACCTGGCGCGCCTTCCAGGCCGCGGCAGCACTGGACATCGACTGGCGACCGGCCGCGGAGGGGCCGCGCAGCACCGCGGAGATGCTGCACGCGATCGCCCGCTCCATCGACCACCTGAAGCCGGACGCCACACCCCGGGACGACGGCGATGTGGACCAGGCGCTGCGCATCGCCCGCGCCGAGGCTAGGCCCGTGGTGGAAGCGGAGTATCGGGCGCCCTTCCTCGCGCACACCACGCTGGAGCCGCCGGCGGCCGTGGCGCTGCGCGAGCCAGATCGGCTAACCCTCTGGTGCGGACACCAGGCGCCGACCTTGCTGCGGGACCTTGCCGCCAAGCAGGGCGGCTTAGACCCAGAGCAGGTGGAGGTGCGGGTCCAGTTCCTCGGCGGCGGCTTCGGCCGGCGTGCAGAGGTGGACTTCGCACTGCAAGCCGCAGCGGTGGCAGCGGCCATGCCCGGCACGCCCGTCAAGCTCACCTGGACGCGGGAGGCGGACATCCGCCATGACCTCTACCGCCCCGCGGCGGTGGCCCGCTGCACCGGCGTGCTCGGCCCGGACGGCCTGCCGGAGACAGCACTGCTGCAGATCGCCTCACCATCGGTGATCCGCTCCTTTTCGGCCCGCGTCGGCCTTCCGGCCATGGGCCCGGACAAGCTGATCACCGCGGGCGCGGCCCTGCAGCCCTACCGCCTACCCAACTCCCGGGTGGTGGGCGATGCCCCGGACCCTCCCGTGCCGCTCGGCAACTGGCGCACCGTCGGGGCTACTTTTAACGCCTTCTTCCCCAGGTG
>NZ_JAIFKJ010000292.1:18459-19220 GCF_019695415.1 Thiohalocapsa sp. | reverse complement strand
CCGTGCTGCCGGGTGGGGGCTCCTTGCACCGCCTTCTCCCCCGCGTGGGTCCGGTGCGGCGCGGGGGCGGCCGGCGGGGTCGACCCGCTGGAGGTGCGGCTTGCGCTCCCCCGGGACCCTCCCTTCGGCCGGGCCGTGCTGGGGGCGGTGCGCGAGCTCTCGGGCTGGGATCAGCCTCTGCATGCTGAGGACGGACGCCGGCGCGGGCGCGGGCTCGCCATGACCCACTCCTTCGGCAGCACGGTGGCGCAGGTCGTGGAGGTGAGCGACGGCGAGGACGGCATCCGCATCGAGCGCGTGCATTGCGCCGCCGACGTGGGCTTGGCGCTGGACCCCGGCATCATCGAGGCGCAGATGCAGTCCGGCATCGTTTACGGGCTCTCAGCCGCGATGATGGAGGAGATCCGCTTCAAAGACGGCCGCGTGGAGCAGTCCAACTTCCATGACTACGACGCGCTGCGGCTCGCGCAGAGCCCGGAGATTCGCGTGCGCATCCTGCAAAGCGGCAACGCCCCGACCGGCGTCGGCGAGCCCGGCACGCCTCCGTCCAAGCCGGCGCTTGCCAACGCCATCTACGCCGCCACCGGCAAGCGGCTCCGCGAGTATCCGTTCAAGGACGTGGACCTGACGGCGGCATAAACCAATACCCTCTCCCGCCGGGACGACTCCAGGGAAGGAGGAGTTAGGGCGAAGCAGGAAGCAAGAGCCGAGAGGGCGGGGTGAGGGGATCAAAAACTCGCTTGCCCCACTTACTATCATCC
>NZ_JAIFKJ010000292.1:8687-18449 GCF_019695415.1 Thiohalocapsa sp. | reverse complement strand
GGGCCACCCCCCTGCGGGCGTCGGCTAGCCGGGCACACCGCCGTCCAAGCCCGCTCTGGCCAACGCCATCTTTGCCGCCACAGGCAAGCCCATCCGGGAGTATCCGCTGAAGAAGCAAAGCACCTTCGCGTGAGTCAGCGGGCGTAGGTCGGTGCCGACGTCAGGAGGCCCGACAGGTGCGGTGACCGCCTGTCGGGCTTCGCTGCCGCTCAGCGCCGACCTACGCATCCCGACGCGGGACGCCGGGCCGGCCTGGCCGCCCGGCCATCTTCGCCAGCACACCGCGCAGGATGTTGAGCTCGGTGCGGTCCGGCCGGGCGCGATGGAAGAGCCGCCGCAGCCGCCGGGACAGGGTGTTGCACTGCTCAGCATCGGCATAGCCGATGGCAATCAGTGTCTGCATCAGGTGGGCATGGAAGCCATCCATTTCCTCGGCGGTGGCGAGGTCTGGGCGGTCATCGGGACCGGTGGACTTGTCGGCGCCCGCGAGCAAGTTGCGGCGAATCTCGTAGGCAAACACCTGCGCGGCGGCGGCGATGTTGAGCGAGCTGAAATCCGGATCGGTGGGGATGCGCACCAGGTAGTGGCAGAGGGCCAGCTCGTCGTTGCTCAAGCCCGTACTCTCGCGGCCCAGCACTAGGGCCACGTCGCCATGAGCCGCCTCGGCCACCAGCCTAGCGCCGCAGCCGGCGGCGTCCAGCTCCGGCCATTCCAGCGACCGTGCCCGGGCACTCGAGCCCACCACCAGCCGGCAGCCGGCGAGCGCATCTGCCAGATCATCGTGCAGCGTCGCCGCCGCCAACAGGTCGTCAGCCCCGGAAGCTCGCGCGACGGCATCGGCATCGGCGAAGCGGGCACCGAGCTTGGGGCGCACCAGGGCCATGCGCGACAAGCCCATATTCTTCATGGCCCGGGCGGTGGCGCCGATGTTGCCGGAGAGGCTCGTCTCCACCAGCACGAAGCGGATGCGCTCCAGCGGGCCGCCGGGCGTGCCGGTCGATGTGTCTTCAGCCGGACTCTGATCGGTTGGCAAGCGCGCCTCCCAGGACCCCTTCAGGTCGCGAGTGCAGTGGAGAAGGGATCAGTATGCCAACTCGCGGCGACGCGGTGGGCATGCGGCGGCGGATTGGTGGGGGTGCTCCATGATCAGGTTGTGGACTTGCTCGGTCATGGGCTGGGGGCTTACGACGTCAACACTCAAAGGGTTGGTCGGACGCCGGCGGCTTGCAGCAGCACATGAGCACACTGCGTAGCCGCCACTACCCGGTCGGAGATGGCCCGCTTGCCTGACCCGGCGCAGGAGAAAGTGCATCAGCAGCTTCTAAATCACCCGGAGCTTGCGCTATGGTGCCGGCATGTCGCCCATGCTGAATATCGCCGTCCGCGCCGCACGCGCCGCCGGGCGCATCACTATGCGCTTCTTCGACCGCGCGGACGCCCTCAAGGTCCAGTCCAAGAGCCGGAACGACTTCGTCTCCGACGTGGACCGCGCCGCCGAGGCGGCCATCATCGAGGTCCTGCGCGAGAAGTCCCCGGACCACCCCATCATCGACGAGAAGAGCGGCAGCCACGCCGCCGGCAGGTGCCGGTGTGCACGGAATGAATGAGAGTGGGTCATCTCCCCGCTGGACGGCACCACCAATGACTTGCACGTTTTTCCGCAGTGGGCCATCGCGATTGGCCTGCGGCAACGCTGGCTCATGCAGCTCGGCGTCGTCTACGACCCGCTGCATGAGGAGCTCTTCACCGCCGAGCGCGGCGGTGGAGCCCTGCTGAACGATCGCAAGATCCGCGTCAGCCAGCGCCGCGGCATGGAGGGCGCGCTCATCGGCACCGGCATTCCGTTCCGGGACGACCAGCAGCTCAAGGTTTACCTGCCCATGCTGGAGGTCATCATCAAGGACACTGCCGGCGTGCGCCGGCCAGGCTCGGCGGCGCTGGACTTCGCCTATGTCGCCGCGGGCCGCTTGGATGGGTTCTGGGAGTTGGGCCTGCGGCCCTGGGACTTCGCCGCCGGCGCCCTACTGGTGACGGAGGCTGGCGGCATGGTGACGGACCTCGCCGGCAGCGAGCGCCACTTCGATACCTGCAACGTCGTCGCCGGCGGCCCCAAGGTGCACAAGGCGATGCTGCAGCGCCTGCGCCCCTGCCTCGGTCCCGATCTGCCCGCCTGAGGACCGGCGCCCTCCCCGGCCCTTTCTCTGGCGCCATGCCCGGTCCAAGAGACCCCTCCGCACCCCTCACCGTCGCCGTTACCGGCGCCGGCGGCAGCGGCGCCGTCACCGCCGGCCTGATCCTGCTCGAGGCCGTCGCTGCAGCCGGACTTTACGGTCTGCTCAGGCGCAGTGCCGGCCCGCAGATCCGGGGCGGGGAGTCGGCGGCGCTGCTGCGCTTCGGCCCCGAGCCTGTGCACTGCGCCGGGGACCACTGCGATCTGCTGGCAGCGCTGGACTGGGCCAATCACGAGCGCTTCGCTGACGAGATTCCGCTCGATGCCGACAGCCTGGTGCTGACCGATCCCACCGTCGGCCCGCCGTCCGCCGCGGTGGTTGAGAGCGATGCGAAGCTGCGGGAGATCGGGTTCTCGGCCAGCGCCGGCGAGCGCGACGGCGGACGCGCCAACATGGTGGCTGTGGGCGCCGCGGGTGCCCTTGCCGGGCTGCCGTTGCCGGCCCTGCTGGACGCCGCCGGGCGCACCCTGTCGAGCAAGGGCCAGGCAGTGGTGGACGCCGCCTGCGCCTGCATCCAGGCCGGCCATGCGCTGACGGCGCCCGAGGACCGGCTCCGAGAGCCGGGGCCGCCGCCGCAAGCAGTCCCGCAGCGCTGGCACATCAACGGCAACGAGGCCGCCGGGCTCGGCGCCCTGCGCGCCGGCGTGCGCTTCGTCGCCGCCTATCCCATCACACCCGCCAGCGAGATGCTGGAGTGGCTGGCACCGCGCCTGGAGCGCGTCGGCGGCACTCTGCTCCAGGCGGAGGACGAGCTGGCGTCGGTGAACATGCTCATCGGCAGTGCCTTCGGCGGGGTACCGGCGCTCACCGCGACATCCGGCCCGGGACTCAGCCTGATGCTGGAGGGCATCGGCCTCGCGGTGGCGAGCGAGACGCCCATCGTCGTGGTGGATGTCATGCGCGGCGGGCCGAGCACGGGCATCCCCACCAAATCCGAGCAATCCGACCTGAACGCGGCGCTGTACGGCCTATAGGGGTGTTGGCGGCACCTGGGGCGGTCGGGGGTGGGCATGGCCGCCTGCGGGCACCCGGTCGCTGGGGCCGGGCAGCTGGCCGGGCAGCTCCAGACCGCAGCCATCGGGCTGGCGGACCAGGCGCGCGGGCAAGCTCGGAGGGTGGGCGGGCCGGCACCCGCGGCCGTGGCGCCGGTGCACCATGCAGCCCCCGCCGGCGATGGCCCCTTCCGGCGCTATGCCGTCACCGCTGACGGCATCTCCCCCATGTCCGTGCCAGGCGAGACGGGCCTGGCCTACACCGCGGACGGCCTGGAGCACGACCCCGCTGGCGCCCCGTCCAGCCGCGCGGCAGATCACAAGGCGCAGCTGGATAAGCGCCGGCGCAAGCTGCTGACACACGACTATGGGCCCGACTGGGCACAGATCACCGGCGCCGCGGACGCCAAGCTGTGCTTGCTTACCTTCGGCGCGTGCCGGGGTGCCGTGGTGGAGGCGGCCGGACGGCTGTCGGCCGCGGGCCTGGCCGTGCGCACGCTGGCGCTGCGGCTGTTGGCGCCGCTGCAGCAAGAGGCACTGTTGGCTGCCATCGGCCGCGCCCGGGTGCTGGTGGTAGAGCAGAATCACGGCGCCCAGCTCTACCACTATCTGCATGCGGAGCAGGCGCTGCCGGCCGGCGCCCACTCCCTTGCCAAGCCCGGGCCGCTGCCGCTGCGCCCGGGCGAGATCGCCGCCGCCGCAGCAGCGCTCATGGACTCCGACGGAGACAGCCAGTGACTGTAGGCGACGACGCCGCGAACCGCATCGCCGAGCGCCACAAGGCGAGCATCCCGAGCCTGCGGGCGAAAGACTACAAGTCCGACGTCAAGCCCGTCTGGTGCCCCGGCTGCGGGCATTTCGGCGTGCTCGCGGCGCTGACCAAGACGCTCGCCTACCTGGAGCTGCCGCCGGAGCGGGTAGCGGTGGTTTCCGGCATCGGCTGCTCGTCGAGGCTGCCGGCGTATCTGGCCGTGCACGGCTTCCATGGCGTGCACGGAAGGGTTCTGCCGCTCGCCACTGGACTCAAGGCCGCGCGCCCGGAGCTGACGGTCATCGCCGCCGGCGGCGACGGCGACGGCTTCTCCATCGGTGGGAATCATTTCCTCCACGCCTGCCGCCGCAACCAGGACCTCACCTACATCGTCATGGACAACGAGGTCTACGGCATGACCAAAGGCCAGGCCTCGCCGACGACGCAGCCCGACTGGTGCCGCAGCAAACTCACCCCCCACGGTACCGGCATGCGGCGCTTCCAGCCGGCGGCCATTGCGCTGGCCGCCGGCGCGAGCTTTATCGCCCGCGGCTATGCCGGTGACCCAAATGGTCTAACGCGCCTGCTGGCGGCAGCCATCGAGCATCCCGGCTTCGCGTTCGTCCATGTGCTGAGCCCCTGCCGCACCTTCCGCCCGGAGCAGCAGGCATGGAAGCAGCTCGTCCATGGCTGTGAGCTCGGCCCCGCTCATGACGCCGCCGAGGCCGCAGAGCTGATCCAGCGGGACGACGGCCTGGGTCTCGGCGTACTCTTTGAGCAGGAGATCCCCGTCTACACCGCGGGCGTGACCGCGGATGCCGCCGATACACTGACAACCAACGAGCGGCTCGCCGCCATCGAAGCGGAGCACTGCCGATGAGCCCACCCGCTGCCCCGGCCGCGTCCGATACCGTCATCGCGTCCGTCGCTGAGCTGCTGGCCCATGCCCTGGAGCTGGAGTACGCATCTCAAGCCCATTACGAACAGCTCGCCGACAGCATGGCCGTACATCACAACGTGGACGTGGCCGATCTGTTCCGGCGCCTGGCGGCCCTGAGCGGCCAACACGCCGAGGATGTGGCCAAGCACGCCGGCGACATGACCCTGCCGCGCATTCCGCCCTGGGCCTTCAAGTGGGAGTGCCCAGACGCCCCCGAAGGCTCAGACTGCTTGGACGCGAATGTGAGCTACCAGATGAGCACCACCGAGGCTATCGCCGTGGCGCTGCACAACGAGCGCCGCGGGCACGCCTACTATCTGCATGTGGCGGCCAGCGCCACCGATGCCGAGGCGCGGCGCCTCGCCAGCACCATGGCCGCCGAAGAAGCCCAGCACGTGGCGCTGCTGGAGTCCATGCTCACGGCGGCCGGTGGGTCGCAACGGTCGGCACCCGAGGATCTGGACCCGCCGCACATACCGGATTGACGCGCGCCGCCACGCTGGCGCGCGCGCCGCAGAGCGAGCTGACGTCAAGAAAGCTCGAGCGGCTTGACCCCGCGCCCACCCCGCGTATCCTTCCGTCCCAACCCCGACGAAGGAAACGCCAGCACAGAGATCCGCGCCGCCATCCGCAGCGCGCCCGCCCATGACCACCAACCCATGAGCATCATCGCCGTCGTCGGCAACAAGGGCGGCACCGGCAAGACGACGCTGGCCCTGAATCTCGGTGCCGGGCTCGCGCAGCGCGGCGAGACCGTGGTCATCCTGGACGCGGACCCGCAGCAATCCGCCTACCAATGGCGGCTCACCGGCACCGAGAACAACGGCCTGCCGGACGTCGTCGCGGCGGCGATGGGCCTGCCCAAAACCGTGCAGGCCCTGCGCGAGGCCAACGCCTACGTGGTCATCGACTGCCCACCGTCCATCAAGGCGCCGCAAGCGGAGCAGGCCCTCCGGCTCGCCGATCACGCACTGGTGCCGGTGCAGCCCTCGCCCATGGACCTTTGGGCCACCACTCACATTGCGAAGGTCATCGAGCGCCTGCGCCCGGAGAATCCAGGGCTCAAGGCGCTCATCGTCATGAGCCAGCTGGAGCCGCGCACCACGCTCTCGCGGCTCATGCCGGACGCTGCGCTGGAGCTGGACCTGCCCGTTGCCGCCATTGGCATCCGCCGGCGCTCTATCCACCGTCATTGCGCATTGGAGGGCAGAAGCGTCTTCCAAGCGGGCAAGCGCGGCCGCGATGCCGCCGATGAGATTCATCAACTGCTGACGGAGCTCCTCGATCATGGCTGACAGCAACCGCACGGGCCAACGCCTGCTCGACGCCATCCGCAAGGCCAAGGCCGGCGATGAGGCCGCGAGCAAAACGCCGGCCGCTGTGCCAGCGGCCAGCGCCGCATCGCCCGAGCCAGGAGAGGCGCCGGCGCCCAAGACCTCCGTGCGTAAGGCCAGCGCCAAAAAGGCGCCCGCACGCAAGACGGCCGCAAAGAAAGCGCCAGCCAAAAAGGCGGAGCCGAAGCGGGGGACCACAGCGAGGCGCAGCGCCACCACCGCGGCGCCGTACCCCATGTTCGCCACCGAGCGCCCGCAGCCCGCCGCCTACCCCGGCGCACCGGCTGAGCATGATCCGTACCGCAGCCCGGGGCGGGTCTGGCCGGACTGAGCCCAGACTCGAGCCCACCGCGACCGGAAATCCGCCGGCAGCAGCAGATTGTGCCGCCCGAGACCGGCCTCGTCCCGCTCGCCGCAGAACCCCATGGTCACATCCAGTACCTTGTGGATAATCTCCAGCGTACGGGTGACGCCGGCCTCGCCCGAGGCGCCCTTCAGAATGAAGTGGCCGTCCCAAAAACCCCGCGGATGCGGCGCGCCTTGACCAAGTCTAGGGGAAGGTCGGACTGCTCGCCGACCCGCGACACGCGCCCGCGGCAAAACCGCTTCAGTTCGGCGATGTCGGTGATCAGGGGCACGGGATCTTCAGTGTCGCTGCAGCCACTGCTCCAACATGACTAGAACCCAGAGCATGACCCCGTAGTATGACGCATGCGCCTCCAGGTGCTGCCGCTCGATCCAGTCGATGTAGTCGGCGCGGACGATGCCGCGCTGCTTGAGCGAGGCGATGCTTTCGTGCGTGAGCGCCCTAAGCGGCGCATAGTCGCGCGTCCAGGGCCCCACCGGCAGGCCGAAGCCGTGCTTGCGTTTATTGATGATCTGCTCAGGCAAAAAGTCCGCCAACGCCCGTTTGAAGAACCAGCGCAGCTGCGTGCGCTTGAGCTGCATGTTGGGCGGCACCGAGGCCGCGAATTCGAGCATGCGATCGTCGAGTAGCGGGTAACGCACGTCCAAGCCGGCGAGCTGACACGCCTGATTGACCTTGCGCAGGTCATTGTCGGCAAGGGTGATCTTGAGATCCAGGTGCATCATCCGATTGACGGCGGATCTGGACGCGGTGCGGCCGTAGACCTCGCGCAGGTTTGCAAGCGGCGCCCCCGTTTCGACGCGCGCGAGAAAGCCCGGCTCGAAAATGTCGGCCAGTGGCGTGCGGTGCAGGAAGTTGTAGGTCTCGAAGCGGTCCGGCAGCGGGACCTCTGCCTGGGCGATGTAGCTCCGTGCTTTGCGCACCGGTGGCAGGCCGGCCAGGCCCGGCAAGCGGACCATGGGCGACAACGCACGCCGCAGCGGGGCCGGGACATGCCCCCACTGCTCGAACAGCCACTGGTTGGCGTAGCGCTCGTTACCGCCGAAGATCTCGTCACCGCCGTCGCCCGCGAGCATGCGCTCGATGCCGTCGGCGCGCGCGAAGCGGGCACAGAGGTAAGCAGGCACGATGGAGGCGTTGCCAAAGGGCTCATCGCAGAAACCGGCCACCTCGGGCACTGCCTCCACAACGTCGCTGGCGGTGACATAATACTCTCGCGGCGCGGTGCCGAAATGTTGCGCGGCGATGCGCGCATAGGCCATCTCATCGAAGCCCTCGGCGTCGAAGCCCATGCTGTAGGTGGGCACAGGCTCCCCCCGCAGCTGCCGCCAGGTACCGGCCACCGTCGAGCTGTCGGTGCCACCGCTCAAGAAGCAGCCGACGCGGCCGCCGCCGGCGCCGGCGCCGGCGGAGCCCACCACCTGCGGAAGGAGCCGGCGGAACTCCGCCTTGAGGTCGCCGACGCCTGCGGTGGCCGAACGCCCAACGCCATCGGCATAGGGCATGCGCCAATAAAAGCGCGTCTGCGCGGGCGCCGCGGCATGGGTACCGCCCAACGTCACCACCTGCGCCGGCAACAGCTTGGTGACCCCAGTGTAGATGGTCCCGGGGCTGGGAATCATGTGGAAGTATAAGTACTCGAAGAGCGCTTGATCACTGACCCCGAGCGCCGGCCCCGGCAGCGCGCGCAGTGCGGCCAGACGGCTCGCGAAGCCGATGTAGCCCGGCCGGCGCATCAGATAGAGTCCGCGCACACCTGCGCGGTCCACCGCCAACAGCAGCCGGCCGCGGCGGCGCTCCAGCAGCGCCAAGACGAAGGGGCCATGCAGGGACTCGAACAGCCGCTCGCCGTCCCGGCGCCAGCGCTCGGCGAGGTCAGCGGCGCTCGCGTGCCGGGTGTCGGACACTAAGACGATGCACTCATCGTCCTCGTAGCAGCCCCCCACATCAGCGCTGACAACGCCATGAAGCTCCGCAGCACGAACACAGCCAACGCTGCGGTCGACAGCGTCCGCGCCACCGGCTACCGCCGCCATCTCCGCCAGTACCGCATTCGACGCCGCCGGATCCGGTAGCGCGCCGAACCATCCCATCAGTCCCTGCATAAGCCCCCCGGGAAACCACTGGACAGTGAGTATACGCGACGCGGCCCGGCCGACGCCGCGGTAGCAAGCGGCCCGTTCCAGTTTGGCCCAGCCAGACACCGTACCTCGGGGCGCATAGTCGGGCGCCCGCAGTGGTTGTAAGGGCGCCTCCCGGGACAAACCTTACCCCCGGGTGCGCGGGCTGTTTCCCCACCGCCCGTGATCATCAAGCTTTCAATCCGGGAGTAGCCCATGCCAAACAAGCCCATGATTGCCGGCTCTGCGCTGGCCCTCGCCGCCGCCGTCGGCGCACTGTCGCTCAATGCCGTCGCCACCACCCAGGACGACGCCGAGCAGGCACAGGCCATCATTAAGGAATTCGCCACCACCCTGCAGGGCGAGCTCAAGGCCGCCCTCAAGGCGGGTGGACCCGTGAACGCCGTCTCCGTCTGCCAGGACAAGGCGCCCGCCATCGCCGCGGACCTCTCCGAGCAGTCTGGGTGGGAGGTCGGCCGCACCAGCCTCAAGACGCGCAACACGGCGCTCAACACGCCGGACGAGTGGGAAACGAACGTGCTGGAGCAGTTCGAGGCCCGCAAGGCGAATGGCGAGTCGCCAAAGGGTATGAGCTATGCGTCCGTCGTCGACACCGAGGACGGCGAGGTCTATCGCTACATGCAAGCGATCCCCACCCAAGAAGTCTGCCTAGCCTGCCACGGTAAGGACATAACCCCAGACCTGGCTGCAGCGCTGGACAAGGCCTATCCTGAGGACCAGGCGCGCGGCTACTCGCTCGGCGACATCCGCGGCGCTTTCACGCTGTCAAAGCCGCTGTAAGCCGTGTAGGCCGCCGCTGCCGATCCGCGGCGTTAAACTGGAGGCGCGGCGGCCGCCTGGGAGTCGGGCCCCGACCTCAAGGCGCGATGGACCCACGTGTCCGCGCATCGCAACAAACGGCGCACCCCGCCGTCGGTCTCGCACGCCTTACACCATGAAACACGCTCTTCGCGACGCACGCCCGCAGCCCTCCGACCAACACACACACACCCGCCCGCGCCAAGCC
>NZ_JAIFKJ010000292.1:0-8677 GCF_019695415.1 Thiohalocapsa sp. | reverse complement strand
GCATTAACCCTTGAAACTCGTCCTTCTCGACGGCCGCCGCAGCGACGACGCACAATAGGGGGCTAGCCGGCGCCGGTATTTCGCCGCCCGGGTGTCCGACATCATCCGCCCGCCGTTTGGGGCCGATCCGTCCATGAGCCAGCAACCCACACACATCGTCGTCGGCGCCGGTATCAGCGGCCTGAGCGCAGCGCATTACGCCGCCCGAAGCGGCCAGGACACCCTGGTGCTGGAGGCCGACGCCCGTCCCGGCGGCTGCATGCACACGCACGGCTTTCCGGAACTCGACGGCTACTGGGTGGAGGCCGGCAGCCACAGCTGCTTCAACAGCTACGGCAATCTGCTGGACATCATGGACCAGCTCGGGATCCTCACCCGCGCCACGGCCAAAGCCAAGCAGAGCTACAAGCTTTGGCGCGGCGGCGAGCGCAAGTCGATTGTCTCCGCACTGCACCCCTTGGAGCTGCTGCGCTCGCTCCCGAAGCTCTTCGGCAGTGAAAAGGCCGGCGCCAGCGTGCGCGAGTACTACGGCAAGGGCCTCGGCGAGAAGAACTATCGCGATCTGTTCGGCCCTGCCTTCCGCTCCGTGATTTGCCAGCCTGCGGACGATTTTCCGGCGGAGGCCCTGTTCCGCAAGAAGCCGCGCCGCAAGGACGTGCTGCGCAGCTTCACCATGCCGGAGGGCCTAAGCGAGATCCCCAGGGCCATTGCCGCGACGCCCGGCGTGCGGGTCAAGACCAGTGCCATCGCAACCGCCATCACACGCGACGGCGACGGCTTCGCGGTCACCTGTGCCGACGGCACAAGCCATCGCGCAGACTGGCTCACGCTGGCGGTGCCGCCGGACGTGGCGGCGACCCTGCTGACAGACGCCGCCGCCGAGGCGGCGGCCATCATCGGCAGCATCGGCATGGCAGAGATCGACACCACGCTGCTGGTGCTCGACAAGGCCGACGTCGGTGTGGATGCCCTGGCCGGCTTCATCAGCGTCGACGGCGCATTCCTGTCTGCGGTATCGCGGGACTTTCTGGAGCATCCAGCGCTGCGCGGCTTCGCGTTTCACTTTCCAGGTGACCGGCTGGATGAGCAGGCGCGTATCGATGCCGCATGCCGAGCGCTTGCGGCCGATCCCACACGACTGCGCGCCACGGCACACGTGCGCAACCGCCTGCCGGCCCTGCGCAAAGGGCATCCAGAGCGGGTATCAGCGCTGGACCGGGCGCTCGCCGGTGGGCGCCTAGGCATCACCGGCAACTGGTTCCTCGGCGTCTCCATCGAGGACTGCGTCACCCGCAGCCGCAGCGAGCACGAGCGCCGCTTCGGCGCACTGGCGACGGCGGCCGCCTGATTCCAGCGCTCGCCCCTAGCGTGCCGGCGAACATTCGCGCACATGCCGACCTCAGCGGACGCGCAGTTCATCCCGCTCATCTCTGCGCACCGATTCGCGGAGGCCGACGCCATCAACGGCCAGCTGGCAGCCGCCTTTAGCACGCTGGACGAGCAGGATTTCACCCGCCGCAGCCATTTCATCGCCGGCCGGTTCGAAAACCTCTATCTGGACCGTACCCGGCTGCCGGGACTGGCTCGGGTGCTCGATTTCGCCACCGCCGCCGGCACTGAGCGCCTCGGCCCACTGTGTCCGCCGCTGCGCTGCGGCTTTTGGCTCAATGCCATGCCGCCGGGCAGCAGTACGAGCCGGCACAACCACGCCGAGAACGACGAGCTGCTCTCCGGCGTCTATTACGTCACCATGCCCGCCGACAGCGGTGCCATCTGCTTCGCCGACGGCCCCTTCCAAGTTCGCGTTACGCCCCAGGCCGGTATGCTGATGCTGTTCCCGCCGGATCTGACACATTGGGTGGAGCCGCACCGGGGCACGGGCCTGCGGCTGTCGGTGGCCTTCAACCTAGGCCCGGCGGCGGAGCCTCCGAATCTCGCCCTGCCCGAGTCACCGAGCTGAGCCCCGGGGCTTGCCCCCATGGGATTGACGCAATGTGCTCAGCGGGACTCGCGGACGATAATGCGCTCCACCTCGGAGACGCGGATGCGGCGGCCGTCGAGGGTGCGAATAGTCTGCTCGCCCACATCGCTGCGCCTGGCCTCGAAGCGCTCCACGGCGCCTGTGATGGGGTTTGCGACCTCCACGGTGACCACATCACGCGCCCGCTCCCAGCCCTGCAGCAGGGCAAGTGCGCTGCCGACGATCATGGTCACCACCACGACGCCCGCCGCGGTTTGGATCAGATTGCGGCGGGAGAAGAGCGCAGACACGCTGCCCGTACTGTCCTCGTTGGTCTCACGCCGGCCGACATTGCGATCGCTGCCGCTCGCGCGCTGGCGAACGGCATAGAAAGCCAGCACGATGATGGCGGCGGTGAGGAGGAACTTCCCGAGCATGACTGTGTGTCTGAGCCTATATCGCGCTGAGCCGAGCACGGCATCACGTCGCCGACGCCCGAGCGTCGGCACAGAGCCCCGGTGGCGGGCGGCGTCCCTTGTCGGCGAAGGCGGCCGGCGCTAGGGTGCAGAGCTGCCGGACCGCGCAGCCGGCTGGCGTTGTCGGCCTCGCCATTCTCCAAGGAGTACCCCCCCGAAACTCATGCGAAGCATACTGAGCCTCGGCACCATACTTGGCTGTCTGCTGATGCTGCAAGGCTGCGATGCACCGCCGAAGCCGAGCGGCAATTTCCACCACGCGGTGCAGAGCGCCGACCTGGTACAGGTGAAGCGTCACTTGTACTGGGGCACAGACCCGAATCAGCCTGGCCCCGGCGGGCAGCCGCCGTTGAACATCGCCGTGGGCGACGGTAAGGTCGCCATCGCGAAAGAGCTGCTCAAGCATGGTGCTGACCCCATGGCCGCCGGCCCGGATGGCGACTCGGCGCTCATGACCGCGCTGGTGCACGGCCGCGTGCCGGCGGCCGAGCTGCTCCTGCAACGGGGCGCCAAGGACGACCCACAAGCGCTGTTGCGCCAGCTCATCGAGCGCGGCGCCCTGGACCGTGACACACTGAACCTGCTGCTGGAACGGGGCGCCGAGCTCGGCAGCGCGGGCACGGAGGGCAGGACCCCGCTGGCGCTGGCCGTGCAAAGGAACAACGTCAACATCTCCAAGCTGCTGCTGGAGCGCGGAGCCCCACTGGCGCCCCAAGGCAAACGCCCCGAAGATGCCCCCGAGCCCTGGCTCCCGACCGCCGCCGACATCGCCGACCCCGTCATGGTTCAGCTACTGCGCCGCTATGGCGTCATAGACTAGCGACGCCCGACGAAACGCCGCCGACGCACGTCGGGCCTCCTGGCGTCGGCACCGACCTACGCCGCCGTAGGTCGGCGCTGAGCGACAGCGAAGCCCGACTATACCCGTCGCGCGTATAAATCACCGCACCCGGCAACCCCGCCGCATGCACATCCCGGCGGCGCTTTCGGTAATCTGCGCGCCTCCCCAAGCCACAGCCGCGTGCGCGCAAGCCATCGATGCATCACCTCACCGAGATTCTCGCCCTCCTGATGGTGCTTGGCATCGGCGCGCAGTGGCTGGCCTGGCGCTTTCAGATCCCGAGCATCGTGCTGCTGAGCCTGGCCGGGCTGTTGATCGGCCCGGTGCTCGGCATCCTGCGCCCGAGCGAGGCCCTGGGCGACGGTTATCAGCCGCTCATCAAGCTCGCCGTGGCGGCGATCCTGTTCGAGGGCGGGCTGTCGCTCAGGTTCGCCGAGCTCCGGCAATCCGCGTCGGTGGTGTTCCGGCTCACCACCGTTGCGGTGGCGCTGTCGCTGGGCCTGACGGCCTGGGTTGCGCATAGCCTCGTCGGCATGGACTGGGCGGTGGCGCTGGTGTTCGGTGCCATCACCGTGGTGACGGGCCCGACGGTGATCCTGCCGCTCTTGCGCCAGGCCAGGCTCAAGCGCCGGCCGGCCTCTTTCCTCAAGTGGGAGGGCATTGTCAACGACCCAACCGGCGCGGTGCTTGTGGTGGTCGCGTTCAACTACTTCGTCGGCGCCGAGGCGGGTCAGCTGCATGCGACGTTGCAGCAATTCGGCATCGGCGTCGGCGTCGCCCTGCTGCTGGGCGGCGTCGGCGGCTGGGCGCTGGGCCGCGCCTTCCTCGCCGGGCTCGTGCCCGAGTATCTCAAGGGCGCTGTGGCGCTGGCGGCGGCCATCGGCGCCTATGCCCTGTCCAACCTGGTGCTGGAAGAGTCCGGGCTCATCGCCGCCACCGTCATGGGCGTGGTCCTGGGCAACATGAACTTGCCGAGCATGGGCGAGATCCGCCGCTTCAAGGAGTACGTCGCGGTGCTGCTGGTGTCCGGCGTCTTCTTGCTGCTGACGGCGGATCTGGACCCGGCCATTCTCGCCGCGCTCGACTGGCGCAGCGTGCTGCTCATCGTCGCCGTTGTGTTTCTGGTACGCCCGGCGGTGGTGTGGCTGTCCACCCTCGGCGCCGGTATGAGCTGGCAGGAGCGGGCCCTGGTGGGCTGGATCGCACCCCGCGGCGTGGTGGCCGCCGCTGTCGCCGGCGTGTTCGGCCCGTTGCTGGCCGAGCGCGAGCTCGCCGGCGCCGAGCTGCTGCTGCCGCTGGTGTTCGTGCTGATCTTCACCACCGTGGTGCTGCACGGCTTCAGCCTAGGCTGGCTCGCCCGCAAGCTGGACCTGAGCGCCCGGCGCCACGGCGGGCTCATCATCGCCGGCGGCAGCGCTTGGAGTAACGGCCTGGCCGCCAGCCTCCACGAGCAGGAGGTGCCCGTCATCGTCGCCGACAGCGCCTGGCATCGGCTGCGCAGCGCCCGCCAAGCCGGTGTGCCGGTGTACTTCGGCGATCTGCTCTCGGAGCATGCCGAGCATGCCCTGGAGCTCGGCGCCTTCGGCAGCCTACTCGCCGCCACCAACAACGACGCCTACAACGCCCTGGCCTGCGCGCGCTTTGCACCGGAGCTCGGCCGGCAGAACATCTTCCAGCTCGCCGGCAACGACAGCGCCGAGCCCCACAAGCCCGCCCCGGAGCTGCGCGGGCGCACCGCCATGGGCCAAGACGTGCAGTTCGAAGACTTGCAGCGGCGCTGGTACCAGGGCTGGGGCTTTCGATGCAACGAGCTCACCGACACCTTCGACGCCAAGGCCTTCACGGCCGCGCTGCCCGACGGCGCGGTGCCGGTGCTGGTGATCGGCACGAGCAACGCAATCCGCCTGCTGGAGGCGGACAAGCCCCTGCGCGCCGAGTCCGGCGAGCGGGTGGTCTGGCTCGGCCCCAAGGGCAGCGAGGAAGCGCACGAGCCCGATGAACGGGCGGCGGATCGGGCGCGGCCGTTGGTTTGACTTGAGTTTCGAGGGGCGAGGGGCGAGGCTGCGGGATGCTCAGCGACACGGCACAGGTGCGTCGTTCAGTGAGCGGGGAAGGACGATGGTGATCGCTCACCGCGGCTGACCCCGTCGCGGCGTTGCGCCACCCCTGGGGCCGCCGAGTTGCACTCGGCACCACCGTCGATCCAACCTACGCCGGCGGCACGCCGCTGCGCCGCCCGATCCCGCTCACACCCCAAAACGCCAGCACCAGCACACCGATCCAAGCCGCCGCCAGCAGGCCGATGACGCCGTCGTAGCTGCCGGTGAGATAAGCGAAGGTCGCGGTGTCGTCGGCGTCCGTGAGCCGCCGCGAGAGCTGGATCACGAACACCCAGCCCGCGTGCAGCCCCACGCCCCAGGCGATGTGCCCAGCGCGCTCGCGCACCAGCGCCAGAAACACCCCCACCAGGAACAACGCCAGCAGGGAGTCCAGATGGCGCCAGTCGGCGACACCGGTGAAGACGCCGGCGAACATGGCCCAGCCGCCCGCCCAGTCGAAGGGCACGCCGGGCGGCAGGTCGTGCGGCTTCATGAAATGCAGCAGCGCATACAGCGCCGCAGACCAGACCACCGCCGCGCGCAGGCCCTCGCGGCGGCGGATGGCCCCATACAGCGCACCACGAAAGAAAAGCTCTTCCAGCAAGCCGATCAGCAGGCCGCCCACCAGGGCCGGGACGGCCTTCTCCAGCACGAACCAGACCAAGCCGTCAGCCGGCAGGTCTGCCACCCGCACCTCGAGCGCCAGCAGCGCCCAGATCAGCACCGCGAGGATAGCGACGCCCAACACCCAGCCGACGGCGACCTTCAGCAGAAAGCGCCGCCGCGGCAGCTTGAGCCCAAGCGCCGCCTTGCTGTCCAGCCGCAGCAGCGCAAGAAACGGCCAGAGCCCGAGCAGGATGTAGATCTGCGCGAGCCGCCCCATGACCCGCCGCGGCGGCTCTTCGATGAGGCCGGTCTCCATCAGCGGCACTGCGGTCAGCACTGCCAAGAGCAGACAGCAGAACAGGTAGGCGAAGAAGACCGCGGTGGTGCGCATGGGGGAAGTTTGAAGTTTGACGGGTGAAGTTTGAAGGGGTGGGGTCAGCGTGCGGATGGAGCCGAGGCGCTGGATCTGCGATGCTTGATGCTGACCTGAGACCTGGCTGAATGCCTGCAACACGCCCTGCTCAGCCGGGAACAAGCGGCCGGCTTTGCCCATGTTCAAGCAGCATCAGCGGCCGCACACCGAGCAGCGACAGCGCCGACGCCATGCCGTCCCCACCACGCCAAGACCGCCCACCCTTCAATGTCGCGGGCCGCCTGTGGCTCAGTGTGGATGAGGTCGCCTTCCTGGGAGAGGAGCGCATTGCGCTCTTGGAGCAGATCGAGCAGCGCGGCTCCATCACCCAGGCCGCCAAGGCCGTCGGTGTCAGCTACAAGGCGGCCTGGGACGCCGTGGACGCCATGAACAACCTGGCGCCGGCGCCGGTGGTGGCCACCGCCACAGGCGGGCGCGGCGGCGGCGGAACCCGGCTCACGGACGCCGGCAAGCGGCTCATCGACGCCTATCGCACCATTGCGGCGGAGTACGAGCGCTTTCTCGCCGGCGTGAATGCCGCCTTGGGCGACACCGGCGGCGTGCTCGGGGATTCCGACAGCGCCCTGGACCTGCTCCGCCGCCTGGCGCTGCGCACCAGTGCGCGCAATCAGTTCGTCGGGCGCATCACCGCCGTCACCGTGCGCACCGTGGATGCCGAGGTTACACTGGCGCTGCCGGGCGGCGAGCGCATCACCGCCGGCGTGACCAACGAGAGCGTGGAGCGCCTGGCTCTCAAGCCCGGCCGGCGCGTCTGGGCGCTGGTGAAGGCGGTTGGGGTGGATGTCCTGGCGGCACCGCCGACGGATCTGCCGCCGCGCAGCAATGCCCTATGCGGACGCGTGGAGCGCATCCTGCGCGGCGACGGACCAGCAGAGGTGGTCATCGCGCTGGGCTCAGGTGTGACAGTACGCGGCGTCACCACCGCCGAGCAGGTCGCACAACTCAACATCCACGAGCAGGGCAAAGCCTGCGCCGTCTTCCCGCCGGCCGCGGTCATCATCGGCGTCGACTGAGCCGCCACGGCGCCTCACAGCGGCGGCATCCTCGCCCCTCGCCCCTCGTCACTCGTCACTCGTCACTCGTCACTCGTCACGCGTCACCCGAAAAAAACCGCACCTGCACATCCCGCGGCGGCGCCAGATGCGGCGCGGTGGTCACCAGCAGCCGGGCGCCCGCACGCGCATAGGCCTCGGCGTTGCCGGGGTTGATGCCGCCGGCGGCGGCGACCACGGCGGACGAGCCCTGCCCGGCAAGCCGGGCGGCGACCTCGGCCACCTGCTCCGGCGCAAGCTTCTCCAGCTGCAGCACGTCCGCATCGGCCCAGGCGAGGGCCTCGTCCGGCGTCGCGACCTCAACCACCACGCGCTTCTCCGGACACAGCCGATGCAGCCGGCGCACCGTCTCCGCCGGCGTCTCGCCACGCAAGAACTGTCGATGCTCGGCGAAGATCAGGATGGTCTCGGAGAGGCCGTTGCGGTGCATCACGGCACCGCCCGCCTTGCACGCCTTCACCGCCAGCCGGCGATTGCCAGGCACATTCTTGCGGGTGCAGGCCACCAGGGCATGCGGATTGCCGCGTCGGGCGGCGACGACGATGTCCGCGGCGCGGCTCGCCATGCCGCCGCACCACTCCATCAGCGTCTGCGCGCTCTTCCAGCCGCGGTGGAGGACACCGGCACTGCCGTGGGCTTCGAGCAGCAGGGTCTCCGGCGGCGCGTCGTCGCCGGAGGCCGCGTGCGCCACGGCCTCGGCGCCGCAGAGCTCGAGCATGCGCACCGCCTCCTCGACGCCGCAGACGGTCATGGGGTCACGCGCAAAGAAGCGGATACTGCCGGACTCATCGGCAATGCCGAGCGACTCGGTGGTGAGGTCGCCGAAGGGGACATCCTCGGCCAGGATCTGGTGCAGCTCGTGGTCGCTCAGGACCGGGGGTACGGACACAGGCATGGGTCGATTCCGTAGGGATTGGGACGTGGCGGTTGCCGCAATTGTGGTGAAGTCGACGAGGCGCCGGCACGGCACACGCTGCGCTCTGTCGGTGCGCGCCGGGCGCAGATGGAGCCAGTAACACGCTATATTCTGGTTCATATAACGCAGTCAGGCGGGCACGCCGTGACGTTGACCGGCCCGGGGGTCACGCTTGCGGACTTCACCGGGACCTTGTTGCGTGACACTGATTGCACCGTTCCCCCCCCAACTCCTTGGTTTTGTGCGGGTGTCCCCCAAAGCCCCCGACACCACCCCCCCGCCCCGGGCGAGCCC
>NZ_JAIFKJ010000227.1 GCF_019695415.1 Thiohalocapsa sp. | reverse complement strand
TAGGGCTCAGCCGCGCGCCTGGCAATCGGTCGGCGGATCATCGTTGCGCTGCGTCGACCCCGACGCGTCATCGGCCTGGAGGCGCCGGCGGCGCAGCAGCCAATCCCAGACGATCCCGCGCGGTGGGCTTTCGCCATGCAGGACGTAGGTGAGCGCGTGGATATTCTGCAAGGTCCAGCGCATGCTCGAGTGCGCCCCGCTGCGACCGCAGAACAGCAGCTCATCACCCTCACGCAGCCGGTCATCCGGCGCGGGCAGCAAGGTACGACCGGTCTCGCGGCGGCGCAGCAATACGAGGGCGGGCAGCAGACAACCGCGGTCACGGGGATCCCGTAGGAGGTCCTGAATCTTCGGTAGGGGCGCGTCTTCGCCCAGCTGCATGAGCGCATAGGCGTCCTCGGCATCGATGCGCACCTGCCAGACATCCGGCACCTTGTCGTGGACCAGGGCGGTGATCCGCGCAATGAGCTCGCAGGCCCAGGCGTCGTCCTCGAAGCGGGCGTCGTGAACGAAATCGGTCAGCATCGGCGTGCCGAGCAACATGCGGATACGATTCGCAACGATCAGGCTCGGGTGCATCAGGATGTCCGCCTCTACAGCCTCGAACAGCTCCCGGTTGATCAGATTGTTCTCGCGCACGACGGTGAAGAGGCCGGGGTTCAGGGCCTTGGCCGTCATGACAATGCTCAGGTTGTTGGCGTCATTGTCGGTGCCGGCGACGAGGCCCACGGCGCGGTGGATCTCCGCCTGCTCGAGCGTACTGGCCTCGGTTCCCGGGCCGTGCACCAGCGGGCAATCCGGGTTGCCGGTCCGCTCCGGACGCGCCTCCACGACCACCAGCTCGATATTCTGATCCCTGAGATGCTTGTACAGCGCTTTGCCGAAGCGCCCGTATCCGCAGATCACCCAAAGACCATGAGCCGGCGGATAGGCCGGCTCCCGCAGCGCAGCGCCGCGGAGCTCGCCGAGCCAATCGGCGAGCAGCGTCAGGCAAGGCGCCTGCAGGGCGGTCGCGAAGTACAGAGCAAAGGTGTCGAAGGGGTCGTAGATGTGGTCGGTGCCAAAGGAGGCCATGTTGGCCTCGACGTCGTGGGAGTCGGCCCGGCACACCACCGTGGCCCCGGGCTGCATCAGCTTGGCGGCCAGCGCGACCTTAAGGTTGACTTCGTTGTCGGATGTCAGAGCCAGCACGCCCTGGCAGTTCGGCAGCCTGAGCCCCGCGAGCAGCAGGCTGTCGGGCCGACGCACGTCCGCACGCAGGGCGGGCACATATTCACGGAGATTCTCGAGCTTGAGCAGATTCACCCTCTCGGCATTGCTGTCCAGCACCACGGCCCGCTGGCCACGCTCGGTGAGCGCGCGCACCAGGCCGCTGCCGGTCTGCCCGTAACCGCAGATGAGATAAAAGGGATCATGGATGCTGCGCACCCGAGCACGGAAACGCCGCTCCTGCATGGCCCGCTGCAGCGTGTTGTCCTGCAGCAGGGCGATGAGCGAGCCGATGGAGTAGAGCCAGACGATGACCGTCGCGTACACACAGAAGGTCACCCAAATGCGCTGGGCGCCCGTCAGCGCATAGGGGATCTCGCCATAGCCGATGGTGGTGGCCGTATAGCTGATGAAGTAGAAGGCGTCGAAGAAGCTGAGATGTACCGTGTTGCCAGCGTCGTCCCGCCCCGGGATGATCACCAGCCCTGCCATGGCGAGGGCGTAGGTCAGCAAGAGCGCCAGAAGCGGCGCCCGCATGCGCCGGAAGATCAAGAAGACGATGTTGTCCATCGGAGGACCGAGCGGCCGCACGGCGCAGCGCTGGCTCAGCGCCGCAGCATCACTGTCTCGACAATCAGCAGCACCACAGAGACCACGTTCGCAACGACAGCCCCCACCGCGAGCGATACGACGCTCGAGAGTGCGCTCTCGGTAAAACCAGCCGCCGTACCATGTGCGGCAATGGCCCAGACCAACGCACCCGCAACGAGCTGCAGCATGGCCACCAGACTGGTCGCAAGCAGTACCGCCCCCATCTGTGTACGATCACCGAGCTTCAGCACTGTCGCGATGGCATTGACGACGATCACGGCGGCGAATTCCCACACATGATGATGCGCGGGATTGTCTATCTCGCCAAACACGAATCCGACGTTGAGGGTCAGCGCCAGCAGAATGAAGAAACCGAAGACGACCTTTTCCGGATTCACCTGTTCGCTCCAATAAGGGGGCGCCATGAGGCTCGGCGCCAAAGGACCACGGACCACGCACGGCAGTCACCGCTGCGGACAAGATCGCCGGCCGCGGGGCTCAGCCGGCCCATAATCCCCGCAGTGACCGGGTGAATGCAACCATGCTCGCGGCCACGCGACACAGCAGAAGAGAGACGACATCATGAAGCACCGGCAGGCCTCGGGCCGCGCGACTAACCCATTGCCGCCGGCGCTCGCGGCACCACTCGCAGAGCTCAACAGCGCTGAGGCGGGCCGCATCGCCTACTACGCCGACGAGGAGGGCGAGGGTCGCCCTCTGCTCTTGGTGCACAGCATCAACGCTGCGCCCAGCAGCTTCGAGCTCAAACCCCTGTTCGAGCGCTTCCGCGGCGGGCGGCCGGTGTACAGCATCGATCTACCCGGTTTCGGCCAGTCCGAGCGCAGCGATCGCGTCTATTCGCCCGAGCTGTATGCGCAGGCCATCGGCGCCGTGCTGGAACATGTGATCAGGGCGCCCGCGGACCTGCTGGCCCTGTCGCTGAGCGCGGAGTTCGCCGCCCGTGCCGCGCTGGCCGCACCAGGCACCGTCGCCTCCCTAGTGCTGATCTCGCCGACGGGCTTCAGCGCGCGCGGCTTGCCCGGCGCGGGCGTCGGCCGCATCGCGCATCGGGCGCTGACGCTCCCGTTGTGGCGACAGCACCTGTTCGACCTCGTGGCCTCCCGGGCCAGCATCCGCTACTACCTGAACAAATCCTTCGTCGGTCGCGCCCCCGAAGCGCTGGTGGACTATGCCTACGCCACTGCGCATCAGCCGGGTGCGCGCCATGCACCCCTTTATTTCTTGTCAACCCAGCTCTTCACCCGCGATGCCATCGCCACCTTGTACGGTGCGCTGACCGATATGCCGGTCCTCGCCATCGCCGATCGCGATCCCTACGTGACCTTCGAGCGCCTGCCGGAATTCGCGGCGAAGCGGCCAAACTGGCGCTTCGAGACCCTGGCACCGCACCTGGGCCTGCCGCACTGGGAGCGGCCCGAGGCCACCTTCGAGCTGTTGAAAGGCTTCTGGGGCGGCGGCTGATATCAGCCCGAAAGGTCTCATCAACCACGCGGGCGCCGGCGCAACAGGAGTGCAACACCGAAGTACAGGGCACCGCCGATCACGAGCGTGAGCTCGGCGGCGATGAACCAGATCAGGAACAGGAATCCCACCTGCCCCCACTGCAGACCGCCCTCTGCGGCGGCCACTTCCCCAGGGGTCTGATGCAGGAAGGTGATGGCGGTCATGATGCAGGCGATGACCACCGACCAGGCGATGGAGATGGCCAGCAGAGAGGGGGCTTTCACGTGGCTTGGCATAGCGCTCGATTCAGGCGTTGTGGGGGCAGCGCGGCCAATCGTCGTCAGGCCACGTTCTGCGCGGCCGCTTCGCTGTCGCCGCGGGCCGCCGATGGCGCGGCCGCGGCGCCTGGCGCCTCCGCTGACACCAAGGACCAGTGCAGCACCAGGTTCAACATGCGCATCGCCGCATTGATGGAGGCGAAGACCTGGTTCGCGTGCACGCCGCGGGTCTTGAACTCGCTCTGGCGTCTGCCGACGGAGCGGCCCGACCCGTGCCCGTCATCGGCAGCTGCCGGGTAACTGGGGGCCTCACTGCCCGGCGCCGTCGCGGGGCCGGGCGTCATGGGTACGGTACCGGTCGAGCCTCGGAGGACCCAGGTGATGGTGCACTCGGTCAGCGCGTCTGTGCGCCCGCCCTTGGGA
>NZ_JAIFKJ010000307.1 GCF_019695415.1 Thiohalocapsa sp. | reverse complement strand
GCCCGGCTCCGTCTGATTTTTGGGCAGGAAGCCCAATAAATCAGCATCTCCTTAGTGCGGCGCATTGCCCGGCCATTTGGCCATGTGCCTGCGAAGCACGTCCGTCACTGCGTCTGGTACGTTTTGGAACGCCGCCTGGCGCATGCCATCGGCCAGGAAGCCAGGCATGTCATAGGGCAGCCGACGGCCCATCTTCTCGAACGTTTGCTCCATGAGCTGCGGGTCCAGCGATCGCGTCGCGGCGATACCAGCATTGAGGTTGATCACGCGCCAGGGGCGCCAAGCATCGCTACGCTCCTCGTCCAATTGCAGCCGGACCGATGCCGCGTCGACGACTTCTTCCATGAGCGCACACAGGCCACGCAGTTCAGCAGCGCCGCTCGTCGCGTTCACAATCGTGCCGAAGCCATCGGCAGTGCCCTCCAGGTTGTCGATGACAGCACCACGCCGGGCGACCCACACCCCCATAGAGGCGAACATGCGCGCAACGGACTCGCGCTTGTCCATGATCTCGACCTTGCGCACGAGAAAGGCGAGACGGTCGAGCAGATCGAGCCCGTACGCGCAAAACTCATCGAGCTCCTCCTGCTCCAACCGGGCAGCGCCGGATTCCAGGGCTCCAGCAATCTGAAAGAAGTCCGACAACGCCCGCGCCAGCGCGATGGGGCCAGCGTCTTCCTCCATGACGGCCTGCGCTTCGTCGCTGCGCGCGAGCACCGCCTGCGTCACTTCCAATGCCAGATCGGAGATGGCGTCGATTTCGATAACGAGGGGATGTGTCGACACCTGTGGTTACCTGCTGCGGATTAGGGAAGCGCCGTTCTATTCGCGTTTGCCGCGCGGGCCCCGACGTCCTGCCACACCCGGGACTTGACCCTACGCGACCTGTCGTCGACCCTTCGTACCCCAAGCGTCCTCATCAACACACCACGACTTTGTACCGCCGGAGACCTTCATGACCGACAGCAGCACAGACATCATCAAGGAGGGCAAGTATGTGGAGCTCACCTACCTGGTGCGCGACAGCAAGACTGGCGACGTCCTCACCGAAATCACACGTCCGCTCAACTATGTTCACGGGGTCAACGAAATACTGGCACCAATGATCACACAAGAGCTGGAAGGCAAGAGACAAGGTGAACGCGTCGATCTGCTCGTGGACTGCAATGAGCTTTATGGACCCAGAGACGAGTCACTCGTCATCACGGAGAAGGTCGCCGTGGTGCCGCGCGAGTACCGCCAGGTCGGCAGCCAGATCCTGATGGAAAACAATCTCGGGCAGATGAAAAGCTTTCTTGTGACCAAGATCGAAGGGGACAACATCACCTTCGACGGCAACAACCCGTTGTGTGGCCGAGAGGTCATCTACCAGGTGACCATCCTGTCGGTTCGCGATGCCACTGCTGAAGAGCGGCAGGGCGGCAGCCAACCCGAGGCCGGCCCTGCCGCCTGAAATTCCCTCGGCGCCGTTCTGCTATACGACCGAACGACCCCGAAAGCACGTCGAGCGTGAGGCGTCAGGGCTGCTTCGGCGCCTTGTACTCCGCCTCTTTTTGAAAGTTATCCCAGATGGTTTGATACCCGACGAAGCCCTTCTCGTTGGGCTCCATCTGCTTGGTCTTGAGGAAACGTGTCTTCCCCTCGGGCACTTTCGGGCGGCTCTTGGGTTGCTGGCTCATGGATCACCTTCTCCAGACTCGCTGGCTTAGAATGAACGGGGCGCGCCGCTGCAGCAGCGGACCACCCCACGCGAACACCGAATTTCTACACGAATACGCCGACAGCGCCGAAGCGCCGAATCGCTCCAACCGACACGCAGTGCCGCCTCGGAGGAGGTGCTGGCTGCCGGGTGCGCGCGGTCCTTCGGCTCATGTTTCGTGCATCTTCTGCAACACCTCGTAGACGAACTCGTGGGTGTAAGAATTCTCACCGCCATGGGTCAAGGCGTCGTCTGACGTGCGAAAGGTCAAATATGGATGAACCTCGGCACCGTCGACTTCAATGGCGGCGGTATCATCAATCGTGCTGGCAACGCTGAAGGCGATGCTCGCCGTGAGCTCCTCCAGCTTGGCCCCAGTCAGGCCCGCTTCCTGCAGCTTGACCCGGATGCTCTGTACCAACTCCCTCACCAACAGGGCCTGTTGCTCTTCGAAGCGCATTGGATCAAGGTTGAGCTGCATTGTGTGCTCCCGTTACCGGAGGCCTTGACGCCCGTCTGCTTGCGCAACGCCTCAAAACGGAACCGGCGTGACGCCCGACAGCTCCGGCCGCGCCTCGACCTTGCCACCGGCTGCCATCTCTGCCTCGGTGGCGTCTCGGACGGTCAGCACTTCGAGCTCGAACACCACCTGCCGACCGCATAGTGGGTTGTTGCCATCAATGGTCAAGGTGTCCTCATCAACCCGCGTGACCAGGAAGGTCTTCCGGTTGCCCTGCTCGTTTTCCATGACGATGCTGGTGCCGACTTCCCGGTACTCTTCTGGCACATTCTCGATGAGATCAGTAATGACCAGAGACTCGTCTCGCGGTCCGAACAACTTCTGGCAATCCAGCTCCACGGAAATCGTTTCGCCAGCCGCCCTACCCTCCAGCTCCGCCATGACCTGGGACGACAGAACGTCGTTGACCCCATGGACATAGCCCAACGGAAAATCGACACCCGTCAATACCTGCCCGGTCTTTACGTCGATCACTTGATACTTCAGCTCGACGTACTTGTTCTGTTGGATAGTCTCTGTCATGACGCTAGAAGATTGATGCTGCGAAAATCCGCACTTCCCCCTTCTCGTAGCCGAGCACCATGCGCCCGAGCCACTCGCCTTCCATGTTCTTGCTACGCACGCGGTAAAGGACAGTCACATGCTCGCCGCGTCTGATGAGGCCCAGAAAGTCGCGTTCTTCCACGAGGTTGCGCGACAACGCGCTGTGAGCAAACTGCTTACCGAGCTCGACCTCATTCAGCCCGAGCAGCAGCTCGTACGAAAACTTTCTAATAAACTTGCCGTACTGACCCTTGTTGGAATACTGGATCAGCTCGTCCCACATCGGGTGCGCGATCTCGAGAATTTCTTCGTCTGACTTATCGTTGATATTCATATGACATCGCCACTGTTGAGTGCTGGATCTTCTTTTGGCAGACGCCAGCTTCAGCCGGCGGGCTTGTGGCGACGAAACCAGCGCGCGAGGCGTCGATGCTTAAGGTCGCTCCCGAGATGCATCTTGGAAGCTACCGATCTACTGGTATTGCCTGACCCAAAATCGGACCAGAGCAGGAGACGCGCCCCCCGCTGCGGCCATTTTCAGTGGCTTTCGAGCTACTGTGAATCGCGGGGCGTCTCGCCCCGCACATAATCCGCCGAGGACCTGGCGGTAGGCCCAGGTCTCCCCGGGCCTACCGCACAACAGAGCCCCCTTACGCGGCCTCGGCTTCCACCTTGTCTTCCACCAAATGGTAGCAAGGCGCCTTCTCCATGGTGTACTCGCCGGTCTCAGGATCGCGGCGGGACACCGTCAGCACGTGCCAGTTGTCGTCGTCCACCTTCATCGCATCACCGCGGTAGTAGTAACCCGGCCAGCGGGTCTCCTTGCGGAACAGTGTGTGGTGCATGACGGCTTCGGACGTCAGGTGCCGATGCTTCAGCTCCCATGCGCGCAACAGCTCATGGATGTTCTCTGCGGCGAGCTTGTCGAGATCCTCTTCCAGGAGCTTGAGCTTTTTCAGGCCGATGTGCAGCAGCTTCTCGTTGGTCATGTAGTTGACCGTCACGCCGCCGCAGTACTCGTCCATCAGCTTCTGCAGGCGATCCAGGCCCTGACGCGGGTTGATGTAGTTCGGGTTGACCGAGCCCGCGGTGATCTCGTTGCGATAGATCTTGTAGTGCTCCATCGGCTTGTAGATCTCTTCCTTGCGCCGCTCGATCTGCGCATCAGAGACGCGAATCCCTTCGGCCTTGCCGTCATCGATGTACTTGCAGGCCGCCTTGGCCGCAAGCCGACCTTCCGTGAAGGAGCCGGAGGAGAATGCGTGCGGCGTGCCGCCCACCGCATCACCCGCGCCGAAGAGACCTTCGACCGTGGTCATGCGGTTGTAGCCCCAGAAATAGTCCGGCGGTGACACGTCCTCCGGGCCCGAGCACCAGGCGCCGCAACCCGTGGCGTGAGAGCCCATGACGTAGGGCTCGGAGGTGGTCAGCTCCGGGTTCTCGTATTTCGGGTCCACGTCCGTCGCCGCCCACAGCACGGCCTGACCGACTGTCATACCCAGGAAGTTGTGCCAGCCGATCTCTTCGAGGTGGGGATCCTGGAAGGCCTCCATGGTTACCATGTGGATGGGCCCGCGACCGGCGTTCACCTCGTTGATCAGGGCGTGGTTGCGCAGGCAGGTCGGAATCGGCCGATGCGTGCGGTGAGACGCCTCCACATCCAGGTAACGCTTCCCGACCATTTCCTCCAGAGCCGGGAACCACTTGGATTCGTACTCTTCGCCGAGGCCGTTCTGGGTGTACGTCTTGAGGTGCAGGAAGTACGCGCCGACCGGCCCGTATCCGTCTTTGAAGCGCGCGAGAACGATGCGGTTCTCCATCTGCGTCATCTTCGCGCCCGCCCCGATCAGCAGGCCGTAGGCGGACCCGGACGACCACGGTGCGTACCAAACGCGACCGGCGCCTTCGCCCACCGAGCGCGGCTTGAAGATGTTCGATGCACCACCGGCAGCCACGACGACGGTCTTGGACTTGAAGACGTGATAGTTGCCCGTACGCACATTGAAGCCGACAGCGCCAGCGACACGGTTGTCCTTTGCTTCGTCCATCAGCAGGTGGGTGATGCAGACGCGATTGAAGACCTGGTCGGCGGACTTCTTCGCGGCCTCCGCGACGATGGGCTTGTAGGACTCGCCGTGGATCATGATCTGCCAGCGCCCCTCACGCTGATACGCGCCCGTTTTCGGGTTGCGCATCAAGGGCAGACCCCACTCTTCGAACTGGTGCACGGTCGAATCCACGTGACGGGCCATGTCGAACAGGAGGTCCTCCCGCACAAGGCCCATAAGATCGATGCGTGCGTACCGCACGTGGTCTTCCGGATTGTTCTCACCGAAGCGGGTGCCCATGTAGCAGTTGATGGCATAGAGCCCCTGTGCCACCGCGCCGGAGCGATCGATGTTGGCCTTCTCCGCGACGACGATCTTCTTATCCTTGCCCCAATAGCGGGCCTCGAACGCCGCACCAGTGCCGCCCAGGCCTGCACCGCACACCAGGACGTCGATGCCGTCCTCAACGATTGTCTTGTAGCCCATTATTCGTACACCCCTGTTTTGAGTTTGAGCCCGGCGGCGTCGAGCGTGTGCAGACCGCCATCATCGAAGCGAATGTATTTCGGCTCGTTGTACAGATACTGGCTGTCGCGCATGTCCTGGCTCGGAGGTGGCGCGTCCGCAAGTTGCGGAATATGCTTTCCCCAGGGCTTGGTCGTGATTGGCGCGAGCAGGTTCATGTCCTTTTCGCCATTACGGAAGATAATCCGCCAAGCGATGACGCCCTTCTCCTCATCACGGCGCACGCGCACCGAGTGTCCGAGCGGCGCGAAATCGGCATAGCCGCGCACATCAATGGCGTTGTGCGGGCAAGCCTTGACGCAGGAGTAGCACTCCCAGCACATGTTGGGCTCAATGTTGTAAGCGCGGCGCACCTTCGGATCGATGTGCATGATATCCGAGGGGCAGATGTCAACACACTGGCCGCAACCGTCACAGCGAGTCATGTAGACGAAAGTTGGCATATTGGGTGTCCTCTTCGTGACTTCAGTCAGCGACGCTGGGTCAGTAGTGGCTCGGCGCTTCGCGCTTGATGCCAAGCCCCATATTGGGCGGGTTGTCGCCCATGTACTCGGGGATGTCCGGGTAACGTTCCTTGCACTCGGCGCTTGAGAGGTCAGGGATCTCGGGCAGCTTGTCGCGCGAGCCGTCCGCCACGGCTACCTTTTTCTGGAAGGCCGCCGCGGGCTTGAAGAACATGTGCGCGAACTTAGACCAGAGGATCGTACTGAACAACGTGGTGGCCGAGGCGATGAACACGACGAATGCAACCACACTCAGCACTGAGGTCGAGCCCGTAATCGCCTGAAAGAACGACCAAACGAGCGCGAAGGTCGCCATCAGCAGCAGGGATACGATGAACAGATCCGACTGATGGACGTTGTGCCACTCGTTACCCTCGGAGCGCACATCGGCGCGGATCTTGAACCAGAACCAGTAACCGCCGATGCAGATGGAGAGCGCACCCAAGTGCCAAAGCAGCGCCGACAGGGCGAAGCCCTGGCCCTCGGCGGCTGGTAGGCCGAAGATCAGCAGTGCCGTGGTCACCACAAAGAAGATGAATCCGTACATGGTGAAGAGGTGGGAGATCCGCCGATCGGGATTCTCGAACTCGCTCGAGGTCAGAACCTCGTTCGTCAAGGTGCTGACAGCCAGGCCGAGCTTCTCCCCACCGCTGACCTCTCGCTTGGCGATCTTCTTGAGCGACTGGCCTTTCTCGAAGAAGTACTTCCCGCTCTTCTTGTGCACGACGTCGAGCAGCGTGCCGCCGATGACGAGAAGGACCATCAGCACGACATACGCTTGCATGACGCCGGGCTCAAGCGGCGAGCTTGCGGCCAGAGCCGCAAAAGGGTTACTTGTGATCATTGGATGGTGACCCCACTGACAATGGTGAGCCGAATTGCCTCAAAGGTTTAAGTGGTGCCAACCGCCGCCGCGGCAGCTCCACTGGCGATGCTGGGAGGCGATGCCAAACGACCGATTATCCTAGGCCTCCACTGGGAAATAGCCCACTGGGAAATGGTCCACAGGACGATCGACAGACTGACTTCAGGCGCATCCCGGCGACGACGGCGGAGTATAAGCGCTGTAAGAGGCGCCCCGCGACTCAAACATTTTCGGACGCCATAACAGCTGCTAATGATCCCGGACGCCGACAAGGGGGAAGCCGTAACCAGCTGCTGCAGCAGCAGATTCCGTACCTGCGAGGGAGATTCAGGAAGCTTGTGCTTGTTGCGCCGCGTCGCAAGCGCCAAACAGCGGACGTGTTTCTAGAGGGGGCGACGGCGGGCGGGTCGGACCGTTCCGTCACGCTGGCGCCGGCCTTCCTCGGACCTTCCTCTCGTACCGGACAAGCTGCGCCAGAGGCTCGCAGCGCCCAGCCGAAACGCCGCCGGATCACGCGCAGGAGGTGACGGCATCATTGGTAGAGGACGCCATCGCGGCGCCCCATTGCGTACGCGGTCTCCCCCGCTGCCATCCGGAGCCGCGCTTCGATTCGAATTTTATCCATGACGTCGGTGTCGGCGATCTCCGGATAGAGCGGATAGAATCGTGCCACGTCGAGCGCATTCGCCTTCGCCGCCAATTCCATTCTCCGCCGATCTTCCAAGCTCACGCCGTGCAGCATCAAGAGCCGCGGGGCTTGGCGATGCAGATAGCGCTGACACAGATCCTGCTGTTCTTCACTCTCCCAATCCTCCCGTACGAGGAATGGCGGAAACGCCTCACCCTCATTATACCTGCGGGTGAACCATGTGGCCCTGGGCTTAGCGCCCGCGCGCTCCGCGACGCAGCGCTCCAGCCTGTAGTTCACAGGTCCGTAGGATCTGCTGCGCTCAACCTCGCTCGTCTCGATCGGCATCACCGCCGCGGGCAGCGCCGTCCAGTCGGTGAGTTTTGGAAACGACGCCATCTCCGATGCGTCGACACAAGAGAAGATCAAGGCCAGAGGTGAATCGTCTTTCGGATCCAGCAGCCAATATTCATACCGGTCGGCGGCTGCAAACGGCAGACGGACGCCGAGCAGAAAGCGCGCCAGCTCGAGGATGCGCGGATCGACTTCGCCCTCCTCCGTGGTGGGGTTCTCGATCACCCGTGCGAGGTCACAATGCCTGATGTGAGCGGCCCTGGTGAAGCGGCCCCGTTGACGGCTGTTGCTACCCTGCCCGCCGCGGGCGTTTGCATAGATGAACTGAAACTCCCACAAATCACCGTCCATCGACAGTGCCCGCGCCTGATCGGATTCAGCGATTTGCACTTGTCCTGAGTACGGCTGCAGTAAGCGCTGAGAGTGAGCTCTGATCATTGGACCGGCTTCGCTTGATGGGGTGCCTTGGAGCATGGACGAAGCGCCCTGCGGCGTTCGCGAGGCCCACCGACGGACCCTTTGCGCGCCCGAAACCGGTGGCGTTTCCCCCGGACAGGCACAAGAGCTTACCGAACTTTGCCAATCACGGAAAACGCCCCTGAACGAGACCGCATACGGGGGCTGCCGCGGTAGCCGGCGGAGCGCGTCGGCAACGCTGACAGGGAAGAGCGGCGCTTGGGACGCGCACCGACAAGCGCTGCGCATGAACGGTGGCGCGGTTGCCGTCTGCAACGGCCGCTGGTAGAAACACGACATGTCGGAGCCAGAAGACCCCGTCCGCCGAGCACCCCCCGCACAACCGCCGTTGGAAGTGATCCGCCGCTTTCTCGGCGACGCGACGACGTCGGTAGCGATAGCTCCGCTGGGCGCCGGACTCATCAACCGAACCTACCGGCTGGACGGGGCTGCGGGTGCATTCGTGCTCCAGGGCATCAACCCGGGAGTGTTCCCGGCACCCGAGCGCATCATGGCCAATCTTGCCCGCCTGGGTGAAGCGGCGGCGGACCACCCCGATCTCGGCGTGCGCCTGCCGACCCTGGCTTACGCCGAAGATGGGCTGCCCTACGTTCGCGATGCCGACGGTACATGCTGGCGGCTCATGGAGTGTATCGAGCCGAGCCGCACTCTCCAGCGGCTGGACAGTGTCGCGCAGGCAACGGAGGTGGGCCGCACGCTCGGGCGCTTCCATCGCCTGGGCGCACTGCTGGACACGGATGTGATGGCCGTCACCCTGCCCGGCTTTCATCACACGCCGAAGTATCTGGCGGCCCTGGACGCGGCTGCCGCGGAGACAGACAGCCATGCCGATGTGGCCGATGCGATGCGCTTTATCAACGCCCGCCGGGAGGCTGTTCCCGTGCTCGAGCATGCGCTCGCCCGCGGCCGCACAAGCCGGCGGCTGATCCACGGCGACCCGAAGCTCGACAACCTGCTCTTCGACCCAACCGGGTGCCGCGCCCTCTGCCTCATCGATCTCGACACCGTACAGCCGGGACTCCTGCACCACGACATCGGCGACTGCCTGCGCTCCTGCTGCAACCGCGGCGGCGAGGCCGGCGATACCGGTGCGGGCGCCCGCTTCGATGTGGAGCTCTGCGGCGCGATCCTTGCCGGCTACGCCGAGGCCTCAAGCGGGCTCTTGAGCGCAGACGAGCTGCAGCTTATGACACCGGCCGTCCGGCTCATCCCGCTGGAGCTCGGTATCCGCTTCCTGACGGACCACCTACAGGGGGACCGCTATTTCCGCGTGCGTTACCGCGGCGAGAATCTGCACAAAGCCCGCCGGCAGCTGGCGCTGGTGGCGGATATCGAGCGCCAGCAGGGAGCGATCGACGCGGCCGTCCTTGATGCCTTCGCGCGCCACGGCTGAGCGTCCTGGGCAACCATGCAGCGGCGACGACCCAGAGAACGCGCGAGGCCAAGGCGGGATGAGGCCGCCGATCAACGGCACGCACAGGACCTCCTGACAAGGCTCGCGGCCCTGCTGCGCGATATTCAACACACGCGAGCGGGTGAGGTGGCGGAGCTCCTTGCCACCTTCGACACGAATCCCACCGCCGCTTGGCGTCAACTCGCTGGCAACGCCTGGTGGGCCGGCGCCGGCTCGCTGGCTGCGGAGAGCTTGTTGGAGCCGACTGCACTGCCGCACACCGAGCGTACTGCCGCGATGCAGGCTTTTCGCTCGCTGCTCATCGATCTCGCCGAACTGCTGCGCGCCCGCGGGCCAACGAATCCGGGGCTATCATCCTGGCTCTTGGCGTTTCGCAACTGGGACGCGTCCGGCGTCTGAGCAGCGACGATTCGCGCTGCGATTGATCCAGATGGGGGTTGGCGCAGCCTCGGCGCCCGCCTGCTGCTGCACAATGATGTCCAAGCACAGCAGGACCCACTGGAGCGCCGCATGCCCGAGATCACCGTCCACTTTCGCAAGCCCGCCGACTGGGCCGAGCCGGTGCTGATCCACTACTGGGAGCGGCAGCCCGCCGGCGACGGCACCGAGTGGCCCGGACTGCCCATGGCGCCGGAGCGGACCGATCCGGACTGGTACGTCTTCACCTTCCGCGACACCCGGCGGGTGCACCTGCTGTTCAACGACGGCCACGGGCGCCAGAGCGCGGACTTCGCACGGGAGCGCGACGGTTGGTTCAGCTTCGACACCCATTGGCGGGACAAGCCGCCGGCGGCCGGCGATTCGCCGCCCGACCAGACAGCGGACCAGCTTGCCAGCCCGCCCTCACCGCCCCCGGCGCCGGCGCCGGCCATCGTCAGCGCTAAGCCGCGCCCTCTCGCCGAGCGCGCGGACTTTCGGGAAGAGACCATCTACTTTCTGCTGACGGCGCGCTTCAATGACGGCGACCCATCCAACAACTTCTTCTGCCGCGACCGCATCCGCTTCGATGCCGCGGGCGACGCCGTCGACCCCCACTGGCGCGGCGACTTCAAGGGCCTGATCCAGCGCCTGGATTACATCCGGGACTTAGGATTCACCGCCATCTGGATCACGCCGCCGGTGGAAAACCGTTCCGGGCTCGACTACCACGGCTACCATCCCTACGACTGGACGCGCATCGACCCGCGGCTGGAATCCCCAGACGCGAGCTATCAGGACCTCATCGATGCGGCACACGCGAAGGGCATCAAGATCATCCAAGACGTGGTGGTGAACCACTCCTGCCAGTACGGTATCCGGGGCAAGGTCCACATCGACCACCTGCCCAGCAAGTACTATGTGCCCCAGGGCAGCGAGCAGGGCCGGGTGGACCACGGCCCCTACCAGGGCAACC
>NZ_JAIFKJ010000166.1 GCF_019695415.1 Thiohalocapsa sp. | reverse complement strand
ACGGAGATTGCGGCCGAGCTGCTTGCGCTTTGGCCAAGGTATCTCGACAGTCCTCCGTAAAGCGAAACCTGTGCCAAGTCCCCATCGAAGACCCTAGGCTGCGCAAAAGAAGAGGATTATCGAGTGTGCGAGCAGGCAGCGTGGTAGCTTTGGCGCAGCAAGCGCCTTGGCGCGCCCGCGCTATGTCGTGCCGGCCGCGAAGGGTCGTGGGGTCGCGTGGTGGCCCTGGGCTGGTTTGCCCGCAGTGGCCTGATCAAGCGCGGCGAGGGAACTACCAAGACCGCGGGGTGCCAATGGCGGGTAAGGCCGCGGTGGTCTCGGCGCCAACGTCGCTAAGCAACGGTCCACCTCCGCAAGTGAGATCTGCTGGCAAATTGTTTGCGTTGTCAGTGAGTCGTTCCTTAGCGATATGTTGCTGCGGTTATGAACTCTCCAAAAGACTCGCACCAGACGACGACGGTGTTATAGTCGGCGGGGTCAATGTCGGCCGGCATTGGCACGATGAAGTTCTCAAATGTGTCGATGTCGCCAACACGCACGGCACGGTCACGGATGGCCTCGAACTCGGTCTCGGTCTCGACGAACGACGGTGCGAGATAAAGCTTATAGTCGGGACCTGGCGCGACCCGGCCCATGAGCGTTACCGCGTCCGGACCGACGGCGACGATTCCCTCGCCCCAATGCAACAAGTCACTGCCTTCGAGATCCCGGCGAAACTCGCCGCTGTAAGCCGCCTGTGCGGCGGCCTGCTCGACCTCGGCAATGCTAGGTGCATTGGGGGCGGTGAGAATCGGTAGAAAGTAGACGCCGGCGGCGAAGCCAATGGCCAAGGCGATGGCCTGGGTGGTGATGCACAGGATCAGCATCTTCATCAGAGTGGCCTTCGATCGCCGTGAATGGTGAAGTTGAGACTGGAAGTGCCGGAACGCGTCGGCTTGCGACCCAAATAGGGCACGGCGAGTCTTCCAGGCGGTGGAGCGCATGCGACGAACAGGGACCTGTAAGGTTCGCCCCGGTGGCTGCTTGCAGTCCCTTGCGCGCACCCGCGCCTAGTCGCGAGCCATCCAGGTCCACCGCGTCAGCCGGCCCGTCTCCGGTGCCGCGTTGACGGGACTCGCACGTGGCCTCTCCAAGCGCTGGATCCGGTGCGTCCGCACCGCACCGCCGCTCAATCAGGCAGGAAAGTCAGCACGTTGCCGTTCATGCAGTAGCGCTTGCCGGAGGGTGGCGGGCCATCGTTAAAGACATGCCCCAAGTGGATGCCGGAACTGGCGCTGCGGACCTCGATGCGCCGCATACCGTGGGAGTTATCCTCGTGCAGGGTAACCGCGCCTTCCACCGGTTGGAAGAAACTGGGCCATCCGGTGCCGCTCTCGAACTTGGCATCGGTGCGGAACAAGGGTTCGCCGGTGATAGGGTCAACGAAGACGCCCGGCCGCTTCTCGTCCAGATGCGAGCCAGTGAAGGGTCGCTCGGTACCTTGCGCGAAGGCGATGCGCCGCTGCTCCGGGGTCATGAGGCGCTGGCCGAGCCATTGCCAGAAGCGTTCTCTGTCGCCCTTGTAACCGGTATAGCGCGAGACCTCTCGGCCGTCCTCGAACAGCACCATGGTCGGCGTTGCGAACAATGCCTTCTCAAGCTTCCAACCCTGCGGCGGCTCGGTGGCATAGGTGGCGGCAAACGGCACCTCGGACGACCAGCCGTCCAGTACCTCAGTGCGGAAGAGCTTGCAGTAGGGGCAATCCTCAGCCTCGAACACGATGAGCTGCCGCTCCCGGCTTAGGTCTGCTGCGTTGAGCGCCTCAGGCCGCGCCTGCGCCGGCTGACCCGGATAGGCGACGTCCGTGCCGCCGAGGCCACAGTAGCCGTTCGGGTTCTTGACGAGGTAGTCCTGGTGGTAGCGCTCGGCGCGATTGTAGTTGCGCAGGGGTGCGATCTCGGTGGTTATGGGTCCGTAACCCGCTGCGGTCAGTGCCTGCTGGTAGGTGTTCCGGGTCGCAAGGGCCACCGCTCGCTGCGCCGGGCTATTGGTGTAGATGGCGCTGCGGTTGTGTGTGCCTTTGGCATGTCCCTGTGGACCGCCTTGGGTGGGGTCGGGGTTTGGCCAGAAGCCGATCAGCACCCGCTCCAGCGACACCTGCGCCGGATCGAAGGTGACCTTGACCACCTCCGCATGATTGCGCTCGTCGGTGCGGCCCCGCTGAATGGCCTGCTCCAAGTCCAGCACGTCCCGGTAACCAGCGTGCGCGGCGTCGCCGCCCGCGTAACCGGATTCAACGTCGATGACGCCGGGGACAGCGGCCATGCGCTTCTCGGCACCCCAGAAGCAGCCCATGCCTAAGACGATGGAGTCGACCTCCGCCAGCGCCGGCAAGGGCGCGGCGAGGATGAGCCCCGAAAAAATGCACCGCGTGATCGTGTTCATGTGAGACCAAGCCCTTGGCTGTTGATGTCAACGCTAAGACCGGCGCTCATCGCATATCGTTTCAGCGCTCGGGCGCAGCATGCGACACGCAAACATTCACCAATTGTCGCCGGACCGGTACATCCCCGCTCCGGGGATCGGCGACTCTAGGCAATCGCGGGCATGTACCTTACGCCGTCGGCCCCCATGAAAAGCCGGACTTTCGACGCACGCGTCACGACCGCGCCGACGTCGCAGAGGAAGCCCGGCTTCGGCTCGCGGCGCCTCGCAAGAAGCCACGAGATATCGCGCGGGGTGCCACGGCATAGCGTGGGCGAGCACCATCTTCTTGTGCTCACAAGTGGTGATGGCAGCTCCACGCTTGAGCGATTTACGCTGTATTTGCAGGAGCTTAGCAGATCGAAACAGAAGCTGGCATGAATCTGGCTTCGGATTGTTATGACACAACGGCGACTGACAAGCGAATCGCGCCGGAGTCGTTGTGAGTCAGCAGAGGATCGTATCCTCTACAATCCCTGTTGCTCAATCACGCACGGTGTGCGTGAGAAACCTGTTACCAACTGAATCCAGTCGTCAGTCCGCACCTTGCGTCGACCCTATCACCAGCAGCATGCTCTATGTCACTCGCAGGAAAAACCGCACTCATCACCGGCTCGACCAGCGGTATTGGCTTGGGGATTGCCGAGGGCTTTGCCGAGGCCGGCATCAATGTCGTGATCAATGGCTTCGGCGATGCCGCAGCCATCGAGCAAGAGCGGGCGGGTCTGGAGGCCCATGGGGTGAAGGCCGTTTACTACGGGGCTGACATGAGCAAGCCGGATGCCATCGAGGCCATGATAAGCAGCATCGTCGAGGAATTCGGTCAGCTCGACATCGTGGTGAACAATGCCGGGATTCAGCACGTCTCGCCCGTGGAGGAGTTCCCTCCGGAGGAATGGGACGCCATCTTGGCCATCAACCTGTCGTCGGCCTTCCACACCATCCGCACCGCGGTCCCCTCGATGAAGCACGCGGGCTGGGGCCGGATCATCAACCTCGCCTCCGCGCATGGGCTCGTGGCATCCCCCTATAAGAGTGCTTATGTGAGTGCCAAGCACGGCATGTTGGGGCTGACCAAGACCATCGCGTTAGAGATCGCGCAGGATAACATTACTTGCAATGCCATCTGCCCCGGCTATGTCCATACGCCCATGGTTGAGAAGCAGATTCCGGATACCGCCAACGCGCGCGGCCTGACCGAGGACGAGGTCATCAGGGACGTGCTGCTGGCGGCGCAATGGACGAAGAAGTTCGTCACCGTGGAGCAGCTGGCGGGCACGGCGCTGTTTCTGTGCTCTGAGCACGCTGAGAATATCACCGGCACGTCCATTGCCGTCGATGGCGGCTGGACCGCAGCCTGAGCGAGGTTGCGATCAGGAGCAGGCATCATGCAACAAGCCGATGTGCTCGACCTTCCGTCCATGCCCCTGGCTTCCCCAAGCTACCCGCGTGGGCCTTATCGTTTCATCGATCGTGAGTATCTGATCATCAGCTATCTGTCTGACCCCGCCGCGATTCGGGCGCAGTTGCCCGAGCCCCTGGAGCCGGACGGCTCTGATCTGGTGCTCTACGAGTTCATCAAGATGCCGGACAGCTCCGGCTTCGGCAGCTATACGGAAAGCGGCATCGTGATTCCGGCCCGCTACGAGGGCGAGACGGTCAATTTTACGTCGCAAATGTATCTGGATATCGAATCGCCGATCTCCGGGGGCCGGGAGATTTGGGGGTTTCCGAAGAAGCTGGCGCAGCCCGCGCTGGCGGTTCGCCAAGACACGTTGACCGGTACCCTGGATTACGCCGGTGAGCGCGTCGCGCTCGGCACCATGCGCTACAAGCAGGAACAGAACACCTACGACCTGAAGGGCGAGACAGTGTGCACCGCCTGTGTCGACACCATAGCGCAGAAAATGAGCATGACGCAGGTCAACTTGAAGTGGATTCCAGAGGTCGATGGCAGCCCTGCGATTGCTCAGCTGGTCGCCTACAATCTGACGGACATCACGGTCAAAGGCGCCTGGTCCGGACCCGCGCGACTCCATCTGGTGCCGCACGTGAATGCCCCCGTTTCCGATCTGCCGGTCCGTGAAACCATCGCGGGCATGCATTTCGTCGCCGATCTGACGTTGCCATACGGACGGATCCTCTATGAGTATCTCGACCGGTCGGCAGGTCGTGCATGACCCAACCCGAGTAGGTTCTACGATGGCAACAGCACAGAAGAGGGTCAATCTGGCGCTGCAAGGCGGCGGCGCCCACGGGGCATTCGCGTGGGGCGTGTTGGACAAGCTCCTGGAAGACGGGCGCTTGGCCGTCGAGGGCATCTGTGCCACGAGTGCGGGGACCATGAACGCCTGCGCGCTGGCTTACGGCATGCATCTGGGCGGCCCGGAGCGCGCACGGCAGGCACTGCATGATTTCTGGTGGAATATCCACCGGTCCGGGCAGACGCATAATCCGGTCAGGCTGTTGCCCTGGGAGCATTGGCTCGGCCGCGGCATGGAGCACTCGCTGGCCTACATGTTCTTCGACTCACTGACCCGTATGCTCTCGCCGTACCAGTTCAACCCGTTCGACATCAATCCGTTGCGGGACGTGCTGCTTGAAGCTATCGATTTCGATGAGCTACGCCGCTGCGAGTGCGTGAAGCTCTTCATCAGCGCCACGCATGTGGCGAGCGGCAAGGTGCGCGTGTTCGAGGCCAAAGACATGAGTATCGACGTGGCGATGGCGTCGGCTTGCCTGCCCTTCTTGTTCAAAGCAGTCACGGTGGGTGGAGAAGATTTTTGGGACGGGGGCTATGTGGGTAATCCAGCACTCTTTCCTTTGTATTACGACACGGAAAGCCGGGACGTGATCATCGTCCACATCAATCCAATCGTACGTCAGGAGACCCCGAGGCGGGCACCGGACATCATGAATCGCCTCAACGAGATCAGCTTCAACTCCTCGCTGCTCAAGGAAATGCGAGCGATCGCGTTCGTGAAGAAACTCGTGGAGCACGATATGCTTAAGGACGAGTATAAAACGCATTTCAAGGATGTTCTCGTGCACTCGGTGCGTGCCGACAAGGCGCTGTGCGAGTTCTCGGTGGCAAGCAAGTTCAGTTCCGACTGGGACTTTCTGACCAAACTTCGCGATAGAGGACGCGAGCAGATGGCTGACTGGCTCAATGAACATTTCGATGCGATTGGGCAGCGCGATACAGTGGATCTGCATAACGAGTTCCTTGCCTCCACCACCCGGCTGTTCGGGGATAGGCCGGGAGATGCGATATAAAGAGGATGGACCGCTGGAATCCGGATCAGCTCCTATCAAGTACCCGGATAATGCCCTGAATCCGACTGCCAGTTGTAATGCGCTGGTGGCGCATCAGTGTGTGCCATCGGTCCAAGGCACTGCTGTTTCGGTGGTCTCACGGCGCAGTGCACGCGCTCCATCGCGGATGCTGACCGTCTCGAAGGCGGGCCTTGATCATTCTCCCGGCCGTCCGCTCGCGAACGCTTTGCGTAGCCAGGGCTTCCATCCCTGATTTCCTCAGGCCAGGATGGCCTGACTACGCAGTCGACTGCGCATGTGGTCGGAATTATGATCAAGGCCTGAAGGCGCGGCAGCCAGTCGCGCGGTGTGCCGCCAGCGCCATCATCGATGAGTGTTCGCGACAATTGATGAAGTGCGCCTTGCGTGGAGCACCGCGGGCACTACGCCAGGCCGGTGACGCTCGTCAGCGGCCTTGCGTTTGTTCGTCCGCCACCCGCAAGGAGCATGCTGCGACTGCCGGGCTTTCTGCAAGCGCAAAGAAGCTCACGCGGTCCGGGCGCTTCAGCAGCTCCTCCGCCGCGATGAACCCGGCGATGCTCCAGGTCTGGAAGGCCCTGGCCTCCTTGCCGATCAGGCGGCCGTCGGGGCCGTCGTAGTATTCGGGCCAGCGCTGCTCGTTGATGCGGGCGGCGGCGGTGTCAAGGGCGCGCCGGGCGAGCTCGGGTCGGCCCGCCGTGACGGCCGCCGCGGCGAGCAGCCAGAGCAGGAAGGGCCAGTTGCCGCCGTTGTGATAGGACCAGGGGGTGTTTTTGGGGTCGGCACCGGTGATGGACTGCCAGTCCAGCCCGTCCAAGGCCGGGAAGCAGAGCTTTACCGGCATCGCGCCGAGGAGGTCGTCCCAGCGCTGCTCCAGCAGCGCCATGATCGCATTGGACTGCTCTTCGTTGGCGATGCCCGTCATGACCGCCATCAGGTTCCCCTGCGCGAACCATCGAAAATCCATGCGCCCGGGGCCGACATTACCGGCGAAGTACCCGCCGCTGGTCGGGAGCCAGCGCATGATCCAGTCGGGAATGGAGGCTGGGTAGATGTTCAGGGTGTTGACGACCTCCCGGCCGTATTCCTCTACCTTGTAGCGGTAGATCTCATTCAGCCGCGCGAAGTCCATCCAATAGTAGCGGCGCAGGTGATAGGTCAGGTGGCCCAGGCGCTCGATGACCGCCTCCCGCAGCGGGTCGTCGTCGGCCAGCAGCGCCTGCGCGGCGGAGAGCGCGGCCACGAACAGGACCTGGATGTCGAATGGGTAACCGTAGACGCCCATGCGCCGGTCGATCATGTAGCCGCCGTCTGGCACGAGCAGCGTCGGATACATGTCGAAGCGCGGGGTCAGGCAGAGCGCCAGGATCAGGTGGATGGCGCGCTGAAAGTCCGCTTGCCTGGCGAGGCCCTCATCGCCGCTCGCCCGGGTGTAGGCGAGCAGCAGAATCAGCCACCAGAAGCCTGAATCCACCGGCGCGACCCGCGCGATGGCGTGCTCGCCGAAGTCCGGCACCAGCACCTCTTCCGAGCTCTGGGTCTGCACGGCGAAACTCGCCGGCATCAGCCCCTCACCGGGGCGGAAGCAGTCGAGGTGCTTGTCGCGACTCTGCAGCTCCACCAGCGCGGTGAGAAAGTTGCGCACGATGTCGGTCTGCCCCCGCAGCAGAAACGCGGCGGCGGATACCGCGAAGTCCCGGGTGAAGACCTGGTCGTAGTTCAGGACGTCGATGTCCGGATCCCGCGCGGCGACGGTGCCCACGGGCTCGCCGCGATAGAAGACGATGGATTGCTCCAGCTCGTTCCAGGCCGTGGGCAAGAGTTCTGCATAATCGGACATGCTGTCCTCTTAGATGGTATTACAGAGCAGACGGTTTCGGACTGACGGACTACCAGCCGTGGCGCGCTATCTTGCCAACGTGATCTCAACGGTCGCGAACGGCGCGTCGTATCCAGTGCCGGTGAGCACAGCGATAGGCTCGGGCGGGTTCGTAGGCGCATTGTCGAGTGAGAAGTTGCCCGCCGAATCACCCTCCTCGGTGCCAGCGTTGATTGCGAACAACGCCTCTTTGTACCGCTCGATCATCTGCCCATTCTTCATCAACGGTAGGGAGTCGATCCCGACAATCCAGTCGGGAGACGGTGCGATCATCGTGGCCAAGGATAAAAGCTCCGTGCCCTTCGGGACCTCGATCGTGAAGGCAAGGCTTGGCGTACCGTCCCGCAGAGGCCACAAGGCCGCTGACTTGACATAGGCCTTGACCTTACCTGCGTCGGCAGCATCCGCTACGTCTCCATCCAGCTTGGCTGTGCGGCCCAGCTCGGCGAGGTCCTCGAAGCTATCCGAAGCCAGCCCACCGAGTTTGAAGAGGCTGAAGCCTCGGTCGTGGGCGATGACGGCGATGGGCGAATAGTGGGCGTCGGCCGGGTAGGACGCGTGGTCGTTCGCATTCCACAGGTTGGTGAATTCGATCTGATAGGTCACCGTTTCGACATCTTGGTGCTTGGGCAGGGTGCCCTGGGCGATGGTCAAGTCAGTGCCGAGCGCGAGTCCGAGGGTAAGGCCGATTGCGCTGATGCTTGCAAGCGTGTTCATGGTCGAGTCTCCGAGCTCGTCGGTTGAGGTTGTTCGATCAGACCGACCGCGATCAGGTCGATGAGGCGAAGCCCAATTGCAGTCCCCGTCCTCCGTGCTGCCGACAGCAGTCGGCGGACATGGGAATGGCCTCGCGACCTTCACAGCGGGGCGCTGGTGATCTGTGTAAGCCCCGGCGCAGGTGAGGCTAACCGCGCCCGGACACCGGCACAGCGGCGCCCGTAACCGCGTCCGCCTCCGCCGATGCGAGGAACGCAATCACGTTCGCTACGGCGGCGGGACTGACCCAGTCACTCGTATCGGTATCCGGCATCGCGCGGCGATTGTCGGGTGTATCCATTGTGCCCGGCACCACGCAGTTGACGTTAATGCCGTGCGCTTTGACCTCATCGGCGAGCGATTCGGAAAGGCGCAGCAGCGCTGCTTTCGCGGCGCCATATGCCGCGTAATTGGCGGCGCCCCGGAAGGCGTTCTGACTGGCGATATGCACGATCCGGCCGTGTCCTTGCGACAGCATCACGGGGATGACCGCGCGGGAGATGATCAAGGCGGCCATCAGGTTCACCTCCAGCAGGAAGCGCCAGGTGTCGAGTGGCTCGGTGTGCACCGGCTGACCGCCGCGAAACGCGCCGACCGTATTGATGACGGCATCGACACGGCCGAATCGCTCGACGATCCGAGCGATCAGGTCGCTCGCAGCACCCTCATCGGTGAGGTCCACCCCACCGACGAGCATGTGCTGCGCGGAGTCCCAGTCGCCGTAGCGTTCCTGCAATCGGTCATCCGACCTATCGGCCAAGATGGTGTGCGCCCCGAGATCACGAAACGCCTGTGCGCAGGCTTGGCCGAGATTGCCGGTGGCTCCCAGCACCAATACGACCGTATTGCTGTCGATCTGCATGATGGTCCCCTCACTCTTGGGTTGCGGCCCGCGCCGCTTCGTGGATGAGTACCGCGTGCCCCGTGGGCCCGCGTACGTGCACTGCGCTCGGAAACTCCGCATCGTCCGGCAGCGCGATGACACCGGGCGACACAAGCGTGCCGCCGTGCTCCATGAGCTGCGCCGAGAGGCCGTCCAGCGACGGTGAGCGCATCCGGATGTGCCAGTGCCAGAGGTCGTTCGCCTGCGTGTCCACCGGCATCGGCCGTCCCGTGGGTGGGGCCAGGTACTCGAGAAACTCGATGGCGGGCCCCTCGGGCGAGCCCAGCGCCGTGATCCGCAAGCGCGCGCCGAAGACGTTGTTCAAGCGCTCCTGCTCGATGCCGTAGTTCTCCGATGCGCCCATGACGGACAGGCCGAGGCCATCGCGATAGAACCGCAGGGCCTCCTCTGTGTCCCGGACGACGATGGCCGTATGGTCTATCCCTAGGAACAGTGCTGCCGTCGGCGCATGCCAGCGCGGGTCGCCCTTGTCCGGCGGGAACTCCAGCAGCTCCAGGTGGTTGCCGTCGGGGTCGCGGAAATAGAAGGCCTCGATGCCGCCGGCGTTCTCGTTCCAGTCGGGCAGCCGCTGCGGGGCGGGCGAGGCGTGGGTGACGTCGTGCTCGCGCAGATGGGCATAGGCCGCGTCCATGTCACTGACGATGATGGCGATGTGCTGGAACCACTCGTCGTTGCTGCGGCTGCCCGCCGGGATGGGGCGGCCTTCGGGGGCGATGAAGTCGATCAGCTCGATGAACTCCTCGCCCAAGCGCAGTCGCAGAACCTCCGCGCGCAGGCCGAAGACGCCGAACAGCCGCTCGAACTCGGTGCCGGAGATCTCGTCCTCCGCGACCACCTCGAAGGGCAGCACGCGGGTGTAGAAGTCGCGTGCCGCATCCATGTCCCGGACGGTGATGCCGATGGCTTCGACGGCCGCGATGCCGTTCTTCGACTCGGCCGCGACGCTGCTCGAAGCGATGCCCAGCAGCAGCGCGGCAAGCGGGACAATCAGGCCCGCAGCTCGGTTGCGCGCCGCTCCAGAGACATGCCGTTCGCGTACCATCGCTGTCACGGCGCCGCATCCCGCGCAAGGTGCTCGCCCAGCCGCAACCCCCAGGCATAGATGGTCAGCGCCGGATTCACCCGGCTGGAGCGCGGCAGCACGCTCCCGTCGGCGACATAGAGCCCGTGCATGCCGTGCACCCGGCCATGGGCGTCCACCACCGAGGTCAGCGGGTCGTCGCCGGTCACCAGGCTGCCGAGCGCATGCGCGGTGCCGGCGAGCCCCATGTAGCGCGACACGCCGACCATGCCCGCGCCGAGCAGCGCCCGCGTGAACGCCTGCACCAGTGCCCGGTGCTCCTGCTGCGCCGGCGGCAGACGCTCCAGGTCGTAGTCCAGCACCGGCAGACCGCCGTGGCCGCCGCAGGAGATGACCCGGTTGTCCGGATGCGAGCCGTCTTCGGTGGTGACGAAGAAGCCGTAGGCGCGGGCGCCGGCGGCATGGGCCAGGAACTTGGGTACGGCGGCGGGCAGCTGGGTGGCGAGGATCTCGCCGTCCATCCAGCCGAGGCACTGGATGCTGCTGTGCGGGAAGCGCTGGTTGTAGAAGATCGCCGTCTTGCGCAGCACGTCGGTCTTCTTGAAGGGCGAGAAGCCGAGCAGGGCGCTGTTCAGGTGCAGCTTGAAGTTGGCGCCCACCACCGGCGCGGAGGGC
>NZ_JAIFKJ010000323.1 GCF_019695415.1 Thiohalocapsa sp. | reverse complement strand
TCATTTCCCCCGTCACAGATTTGAACATGTCGTATATGTCAACATCGCTCAACGTGGCGGTTTCCCCGCCATTCGGGGTCCGCCAAATGCCGCGCTCGGATGGATCGATGAATCCCCCTTTCGCCAGGTAAAACCTGGCCCAGGCGATTTGATTCTTAACTCGAGAGTTACCGTTCTTGGTCGTCTCTTGTTGTTCTTCTTCCGGGATAGCAAGCGTCTCAATAACTGCGTCCGTGACCTCAGCCGGTTTGCCAGAGCCGCCAAGGTCTCTGAGGGCGTCCAGCACTGGAAGGGCGAAACGGAGAAATTTTGGTCCCTTGGCGCGCTTCATTCTGGTTCGAATTGCGTTCGTTAGCTAACAATTGATCGTACCGTTTCCGGATAACCTACCACCGCCGGGCGGCCATGGACAAGAAGGCGCTACTGGCGGTGAACTCCTTCCGTAGAACCCGCCAGTTCGGCAGGTTACACCGAAGAAGGAGCTCCCTGCCGCACGGCATCACACCGGGCCTCCCGCTGCAGGTTGCTGGGCCGGCGCTTGCAGTCCAGCACGATACGCCCGTCCGCCACAGCGCTCGGAAACCTGCTCTCGCGACGATCAAGCGGCTCGCAGGAGGAACCGATCGAATCGGCGCGCGGCGTTCAAGACGTCTGGGTCGGATTCCGCCAGCCGGCGCGGCCGCCCCGACGAATCCATTTCTCCAACCTCACGGCACTGCTGCAGCGCCCAACAGCCGACCCCAGCCTCGGCAAGCCGCTCCGACAACCGGTCGAGGTACGCCGGATCATCCATGCCCGGCATCGGCGGGGTCCTGACATCCAAGTCAACTCTCGCATCCAGCAGCACACGCATGCCCTGCCAAGCGCCGTCCCCGGAGGCCGGCACGCCGGGAACGCGCGGGTAGTCCTCGGGCAGGGCCTTGATGTCGAGTCCCACCCAGTCCACCAGCGGCAGGAGCTGCGCGAGGCGCTCCGGGTAGGGGCCGCCGGTGTGCAGCCCGACCTTGAAGCCGAGCTCGCGGACCTCGGCCATGGCCGCGGGCAGCGCCTGCTGGGCGGTGGGCTCTCCGCCGGAGAAGACGACCGCGTCCAGCAAACCGCGGCGGTGTTCCAGGAAAGCCAACACCTCCGGCCAGGCCGGCTCCGAAGGGCCTTCCGGGTCCTGAAGGTCGGCGTTGTGACAATAGGGACAGCGCCAGGGGCAGCCACGGCAATAGACCACCGCCGCCAGCTCGCCCGGGTAGTCAACGCTGGTCAGCGGCGTGAGACCGCCGATGCGTAGGGAGGCTTGCCGTTCAGATGTCGTCCGCATCGGGTCAGGCTCCGGCGTACTCGGTGAGCACGCCTCGCCTTGCCTGTCTGCGCTCGCTCGCACCTGTTTCCCCCAAGGCGCGGATCAGGCTGCCTGCGCGGCATGGCGCCGGCGCTCGATGTGGGCGCCGGTCGGTTGCTCGCTGAAGCAGACGCGGTCGCGGTGCTCGGACTGCTTGCCCGCGTTGAAGGCGCTCACCGGCCGGTGGTAGCCCATGACGCGGGTCCAGACCTCGCAGCGGGTGCGCTCTTCGTCGTGGATTTCGATGGTGTCGATGGTCATGGATTAGGCTCCTGGGTTGGTGGGGGTTTCAAAGTTCGAAGTGCGAAGTTCGAAAAGTACGAGGTACGGAGTACGGGGGCGGCTGTCAGCCTGTTCGGTCTTCGCTATTAGCCGCTCGTGTTTTCCTCGCGTTGATTTGCGCGAACGTCTGTACTCAGCCTGTCGCGCGTTGCGGCTGCTGGACATCGTGCTGCTGTGGGTGCTCCGGGAGTGCTGCCAGCTGCGCCCGTTTCTTTTCCACCAGCTCCGCATCGCACTTCGGGCAGAACTCGTGCTCACCTTCGATGTAGCCGTGGTGCGGGCAGATGGAGAAGGTGGGCGTGACGGTGATGTAGGGCAGCCGGAAGTTGGTGAGCGCGCGGCGCACCAGGCGCTTACAGGCGTCTGTGGAGCTGACCTGCTCACCCATGTAGAGGTGCAGCACGGTGCCGCCGGTGTACTTGGATTGCAGCTCCTGCTGCATCCCGAGCGCCTCGAAGGCGTCGTCGGTGTAGCCCACCGGCAGCTGGGAGGAGTTGGTGTAATACGGCGCCTCCTCGGTGCCGGCCTGGATGATATCCGGCCAGCGCTTCTTGTCCTCGCGCGCAAAGCGGTAGGTGGTCCCCTCCGCCGGGGTCGCTTCCAGGTTGTACATGTGCCCGGTCTCTTCCTGGAACTGCACCATCCGCTCGCGCACATGATCGAGCAGCCGCGCCGCGAAGCCACGGCCCCAGGCGGTGGTGATGTCCTCGGTGTCGTGGGTGAAGTTGCGGATCAGCTCGTTGATACCGTTAACGCCGATGGTGCTGAAGTGGTTGCGGAGGGTGCCGAGATAGCGCTTGGTGTAGGGGAAGAGCCCGGCGTCCATGTGGCGCTGAATCACTTTTCGCTTCAGCTCCAAGCTCTTCTTAGCCAGGTCCATCAGCTCGTTCAGACGCCCGAGCAGCCCCGCCTCGTTGCCGGCATAGTTGTAACCGAGCCGCGCGCAATTGATGGTGACCACGCCGAGGGAGCCCGTCTGCTCCGCGGAGCCGAAGAGCCCGTTACCGCGGGCCAGCAGCTCGCGCAGGTCCAGCTGCAACCGGCAGCACATGCTGCGGACCATGTTGGGCGAGAGCTCTGAATTGATGAAGTTCTGGAAGTACGGCAGACCGTACTTGGCCGTCATCGCGAACAGCAGCTCCGCGTTCTCGCTCTCCCACGGAAAGTCCGGCGTGATGTTGTAGGTGGGGATCGGGAAGGTGAAGATCCGGCCCTTGGCGTCACCCTCGGTCATCACCTCGATGTAGGCGCGGTTGATCATGTCCATCTCGGCCTGGAGCTCGCCGTAAGTGAAGGCTTGCTCCTGGCCGCCGATGACCGGGACCTGATCGCGCAAATCTTCCGGGCAGACCCAGTCGAAGGTCAGGTTCGTAAAGGGGGTATTGCCGGTGATGAAGGTCTTGCCGCGGCGGCGCGCAACGAAGGTGCCGTTGCGGGTGGTCGGACACCAGACCTTGCCCTTGTAGGGCTTGCGCTCGATGAGCTGGATATAGGTCTCGCGGTTGCGGATAACGTTGAGTACATGGACGCCGGAGTCCTTGCGGGTATAGACCGTGCTTCCGTAGCCCGCCAGCGCGCACAGCTCCTGCAGAGCATCGAGATTGGCGGCATCGTTGGTGTAGATGCGCGTGCGCCCGTTCGGCTCAACACTGCCGTCGCCCTTCACATAGGTGTCGAGGAACAAGCGGATCTGTCGCGCGGAGAGGGTGCGTATGAGGCCCGGCACGCACTTACGCTCGAGGTGCGCCAGCACCAAGTCGCTGCCCTCGGCGTTAAGTCGATACCGACGTACGGGATGATTGGCATAGGTACCGGTCTGTTGGCGCTCATGCCAGGTCAGTCCCAGCTCGGTCAGCAACCATTCGATCTCCGCGGCGTTCTCGCGATTGCCGATGGATTGCCATAGGCTGACGCGGCGACGACCGTCATGCAGATCGATGTTGCCCTCGGCGACCACCCAGGCCAGCAGCATCACCAGCTTGTCATCGACCTCTCTTGTGGAGTCGGTCTCCCAGGCATTGGGCACGATGACCGGAGACTTGAGCTCCGCGACATCCTCGATGTCCTCGAGAATCCAGCGGTCGTCCGAGTTGAAGACCTTGCGCAGGACCTTATGCCGCGGCGTGACCCATTGCTCCTGGGTGCGGTTGCGCAGCACGTACATGTCGCCGTCGAAGTCGTAGGCGGTGACCGCCAGGGGCTCCAGGTACTCCAGCCGGTTGTTGCGCCAATCGAAGGTGGCGATGCGCTCCCCCGGTCCAATCTCGTCGTAGCGCTTCCAGCCCTGCTCGGTCAGGCACTCGGTCTCGGCATCGACGCACTGACAACCCCACCGGCTCGGCACGTTGAGGTTGTAGATCAGCTCCTGGATGTACTGCTTGACCCGCG
>NZ_JAIFKJ010000087.1 GCF_019695415.1 Thiohalocapsa sp. | reverse complement strand
GGGGGGGGTGGGGGACAGGTGGGAGGGCTCGCCCGGGGGGGGGAAGCCGGGCAGCCCGGGGGGAGGCCGTTTGATGGGGCTGCGTGCCCAAAAATCAGGCGGAGCCGGAAACGGCGGTGTCCGGGCTCCTTCATTGTCAGCGAGTTACGTCGCCGAAAATGGCGGGGCGGCCGGCCCCGCACGGGAAGCGCCAATAAATCAGCGCGTCCCTAGATGCGGTACTTTTCTCCCGTCCCTGCAAGGGACCAACGGCGACGACAGCACCTGCATCAACTCGCGCCGAGCCATGCTTGCCTATACTGCCGGTAACCGTGCCATCGTGCCCGCAACCGCCGCCGCCGAGCCAGCCCGCAGCCATGGGACACCTCCTCAGCACCAAGTCCGACCTGGTGCCCCTCATCGACCGTCTGAACCAGCATCCCGTCGGCCTCGTCGACAATGCCAAGCTGCGCGAGATCCTGTCGCTGCTGTTCGATGATCGCGAAGCCTATGTCGCCTCCCGCTTTCCGCTCATGGAGGCGACGCTCCCGGAGCTTGCCCAGGCCACCGGCATCGCGGCGGCGGAGCTGGACGGCATCCTGGAGTCCATGGCCAACAAGGGCCTGGTGATGGACCTGCCCTACGCCGGCGACACCTACTACATGCTGATGCCCGGGCTCATCGGCTTTTTCGAGTTCACGTTCATGCGCCGGCGCACCGATCTGCCCGTGGCGCGCGTCGCCGAGCTCATGACGGAGTACCTGCACGAGCGCGCCGGCAATGGTAACGACCAGGCGCAGGAGTTCTTCGGCGGTACCACACCGATTGCCCGCGCCGTCGTCGACGAGCAGCAAATCCCGGTCAGCTCCCGCATCACAGCGTATGAGGACGCGCGGGAGATCATCCGCCGGGCGAGCTTCCGGGCCGTGACCATGTGCTATTGCCGGCACAAGAAGGAGCACCTGGGTGAGTCCTGCAAGAAGGGCGCGCCGGTGGACGGCATCTGCATGGTGCTGGGGGAGGGCGCGCGCTTTTTGGTGCGCCGCGGTCTCGCCGAGGAGAAGAGCGTCGGTGAGATGTTGGAGACGCTGGACTACGCCCGCTCCCTCGGTCTAACGCATGTCACCGACAATGTCCGCGAGCAGCCGTCGTTTCTTTGCAACTGCTGCCGCTGCTGCTGCGAGCTCATGGCCGGGGTGCAGCACGGCCATCCAGACGGCCTGGGCAAGACACCCTTCATCGCCGAGGTGGATGCCGAGCACTGCGACTACTGCGGCGAATGCCTGCGCGCGTGCAACGCCAAGTGCATCGGGCTCGGGGCCGGTGCCCGCCAGCATGGCGCCGACAGCCAGCGCCGGCGCTGGGCCGAGGTGGACGCTGATGTCTGCCTCGGCTGCGGGGTGTGCGTCCCCGCCTGCGAGCACGGTGCCATCACGCTCAAACCCCGCCACGGCTACCGTAAGCCACCGGGGCAGCCGGTTTCCCTATACGCTCGGATGCTCTGGGAGAAGGGCCGGCTCTGGCCCTACCTCGGCGCCGCCGTCAAGCGCCGCCTGCGGCTGCCGCTGCTCTGGCGCTGCTGAGCGCCGCGACACCTGAAATCCGGTCTGGGAGGACGTTCCATGAACGCGTCGGTGCAGAACGACAGCCTATTCATGCAGCTCAGGAAATTCGTCTGGTACTCCCTGCTGCGGGTGCCATGGCTCATCGGCTACAACGTGGGTGGAGCGGTGGTGCTGGTGGGGTTCTTCGGCATCACCTCGCAGGGGCAGGACATGCTCAGGATCAGCGCCGAACTAGGTTTTGGCGTGGCCGATAATGGCCTGCTGTGGAACCTGCTGCTCCTGATCGGCACCTTTGTGGCATCGCTCACGTTCTGGTACACCTCGCGGCTCCTGCTCGCCCGAGACTACGAGAGCTTTCCGCTGCCGTCGCCGTATGCGGACCTCGGCCGGCGCTGGTGGCCGCGGCTTGTGGGCGTTGCGGTGCCGCTCGCCATCGCCTGGAGCTTCAACCAGGTCGACGCCGATGGCCAAGCGCTCGTCATCACGCTTTCGCGCGTCTACTTCGCCATGGCGATCCTGCTGCTCGCGTTCTACGTGCTGCGCCGCAGCCTGTTCAGCATCTCCCGTGACTACATGATCGCTGAGCGGCTGGACGAGGTGCCGGAAGCACATCGCAGGCGTGCCCGCGCACTGCTGCTCAGCGCCTTCGTGCTGCTCGTGGCCTTCGTCGCCGTGCCCGTGTATCTGCCGCAATGGCTCGGAGCGCCTGCCATCGCCGTGCTCGGGGTCACGGGCATCGCGCTGTTCGGCACCGCCATCCTGACCTACGTGCCTATGTCAAAGGGTGGACCCGCGGCCACCTTGACCGCCTTGCTGCTGGCGGTCCTCTTCGGCTTCTGGAACCACAACCACCCGATCCGGCTGGCCGACGAGGCCGGGGGCAAAGCCGTGGCGGCTCTTGCGCGTCCAGCGCCCGCCGAGCGGTTCGCCGCCATGGCGCAGTCCGCCGGCGGGGCAGAGCCCGTGGTCTTCGTCACCGCCGCCGGCGGCGGCATCCGCGCTGCCTACTGGACGGCCTCGGTGCTGGCCGCGCTGGAAGATGAGCTGGGGGAGACCTTCAGCAAACGCCTTTTCGCCATCAGCGGTGTCTCCGGCGGCAGCGTCGGTGCGGCGGCTTATGTGACGCTGAAGCGCGCTCAGCTCGACGCTGGTCCGGACGCCAGCCTGCTGGCACCGGTGCGCACGGTACTCGGCAACGATTTCCTCTCGCCCGTGGTAGCCGGGCTGCTGTTCCCGGACCTGGCACAGCGGTTCATCCCGTTCCCGGTCACACTGGCCGACCGCCAGCGCTTCCTGGAGCGTTCCTTCGAGCTCGCCTTCCAAGGTGACGCCCGCCGGCTCTTTGCCGGACCCTTCCAGAACCTCTACGCCGGTGCGGCCGGCGACCGGCTGCCGAGTCTGCTGCTCAACACCACCGTCGTCGAGACCGGCCAGCGCGCCGTGCTGTCGAACTTGGATGTCGGGGGCCTGCCGGGCGTCGTGGATCTGTTCGACGACCGGTACCAGCTCGCCGCCATCCGCACCAGCGCCGCTGCCGGTGCCAGCGCACGGTTCACCTACGTGAGCCCGGCAGGTCGCGTGGACATCGCCGGTGACGACAGTGTGAGGCTCGTGGACGGCGGTTACTTCGAGAACTCCGGCGCCGCCACCATGGGTGATCTCATCGCCTTACTTGACGACCGCATCGGCGACAGCGACCGCAAGTTCCGCCCCGTGCTGATCGTCATCAACAACGATCCAACATCCGTCGGCCTGTGCCGCCGCGACAACGGCGGCAGCGACACGCTTAAGGGCGGCCGCTTCAATGCCGCCGTCAGCGAGGTCGCCGCACCCATTCGGGCGTTGTTCGAGACCCGCGGCGCCCGGCAGCAGATCGCCGAAGTCAAGGCCGCACGGCTGGTGGAGGCCATGGGTGGCGGTGTCGTCCAGATGCCGCTTGCGGCGGTGCTCGACGTGCAACTGGAAACGGCTAGGGCGCAGGCGGCCGAGCCTCTCAGCGAGGAGGCCATTGCCAAGATCAAGGAGAAATATTTGGAGCCGCCCCTCGGCTGGTCGATGTCGGAGGAGGTGCGCAAGGGCATGGACCAAACACTGGACGATCGCGCTGGCGGTCTGGCCAAGCAGTTCCAGTACCTCACCACCGCCCTCGGCGGCGGGACGATACCGGCCTGTGAGCCGATGTAGCCGCCAAGAAAACGCTAGCATGCAGGCCGACGGAGTTGTTGAAGATGCCCCATGATGACCGATCACGTCCGGGCCTCCAAGGCTCGCGGAACTGAGGGTTGAGGTCAGTCCCTGCCCAGCCAGACCAGCCCGAAAGGTCCATTGGATGCTCGCCGCGGCTTGGCGGATCGGCACTGGCGATTTCGTCAGCGAGCTGAACGGCGGCTTGCTGTCTGGCGGCCTCCTTCAGCAGCTAGGGAAGCGCCGATTTATTGGCGCTTCCCGTGCGGGGCAGGACGCCCCGCCA
>NZ_JAIFKJ010000273.1 GCF_019695415.1 Thiohalocapsa sp. | reverse complement strand
TCGCGCTCCACGTAGGCCGGCACGCGCTGCCCGTCCCAGTCGTCTTCCCCTGCGAGCGCGAGAGAGGTCTCCAAGTGCTGCTGGACGATCTGGTAGAGGGCGGTTTGCTCGGGATGGCGGCGGCAGTATGGGGCAGGTCCGCATCCCGGTGACGCGACGGCCATGTCGGTATCCGGCTGGCATTCGGCGCTTGACTGTATTTATATACAGTTTAGCGGCGATTTGACCTTCTCCAGGTGCCTGCGACCGGCGCGCGACAGGTTGACGCCACAGCGTTTGGCGCTGTTTGCCGGGGATCAGAAACCGTGTTGTCCGACGCGCCATCGTTGCTTGTCCTACTACGCCGAGAACTTGGCCAGACGAAAGGCGGACAGGGCGGGCGCGCCGCGCAGACAGAGCATCTCGGCATTCTCCGGGGAAACTGCGAATCGATGCCGGGATGATACGTGAGCGCCCCCCGTCTCAGCAGAACCGTGCGCGCGGGATTTGCCTTCGTCGCGTCTGCCGATATGCTGTGGCATATGTTGTTGGTGCTGGATACCGACGTGATCGTCGCCGGCGTCATGAGCGCAAGCGGTACGTCGCGCATGTTGTTGGAAACGGTCGGTGTCGGCGCGCTGCAAGCCGCAGCCTCAGTGCCGCTGTTCCTGGAATACGAATCCGTGCTGAAGCGTGAGGAGACGTTGCGCCGCGCGGGCGCCACCGTCGACGACATCGACGCGATCCTGGATCAACTCGCTTCAATGCTCGTCCGCGTGGAGATCTGGTACCTGTGGCGTCCGCAGCTGAGGGGCCGGGACGATGACATGGTGCTGGAGGCGGCCGCCAACGCCGGCGCCACGCACATCGTCAGCTTCAATCTTCAGGATTTGGGTTTGAGCACGCCGACACCGCCGCGCGCCGAGTCATTCTGAAAGGATGACCACACAAAACCGAGGCCCCAGCCCCAAGCCCGTCATGTCCAGCATCCGAGCCTACTCCCAGCGCCTGCTGCCGCCCTTCTCCGGCGTCGTGCAGATCGCGCAATCGAACCGGGCGCGGGCGCAGAGCTTCGACGGCGTCAGCTGGGAGGTCCATTACGTGCCGCGGAGCACCGAGGCACAGCGCCGGCAGCAGATGCCGCTGGGCTATGCACTGGATCGGGGCTACTACCGCGTTGCCCACTTTCAGGACAACCGGCTCACGCCCTATGTGCTACCGGCGGTGCTGGATGCCGCACAAGTGAACGAGTGCAGCGAGGAGCTGGCGGCATTTCTGTCTTCGGCGACGGTGCCCTTTCCCGCCGCGGACGTATTCGAGTACTGGCTGCTGGATGGCAGGGATGAGTCCCCGTTGGCGCTGCTCTTCTCCTGCTGCGAGGCGGCGCAGATGTCCAGCTATCCGACCAAAAGCGGCTGGACGGCGCTGCCCCATTCGAAGCTGCGGATCGCCTCGACGGCCGAGGAGCAGGCGCGGCAGGAGCCGCCCGTGAATCATCGCTTTCAGGACATGGTGACCAACCGCGCCGGCGCTGCGCCGCGCGCTGCCTGGTTCGAGCGGGCGCCGGGCAGCGCCGGCGAGTTTCCCCCGCTGCTCGTGCGCGAGGACTGGCAGTCCGACCGGGAGCGCGATCTTTGCCAGCGCTACCTGCTGCGCACGGCGCCGATCCTGCTGATGCTGCAAGGCCTGCCCCGGGATCACCGGGAGCGCCTGGAGGTCGCGGCCAAGCGCTACGCGGTGGAAGTGGATCAGCACTATCCGTTGTATCCGGAGGTCAATGACGAGAAGCGCATGGCGGCGATCCGCGTCGAAGCGCGACTGCGCCGTGGCTCGCCACAGACCACCGAGCCGCGCCCGACGAGACAGTCCGGCCCGACGCCGCTCAGCAAGGACATGCGGATTCTGGAGTAAGGCCCTCAGCGACGTTGCCGGCGCGTCAGGTGTCGCCAGCGCGGTATCGGCTTCGGCCGCAGTTGCCGCCGCGGGCGCGCATGCGAGAATAGCCTCACTGCGGCTGCGCGCCCGTCGGGCATCCCCGCTCCCGCACGCCGCTCCCCTCCATTGCCGCAGCCGAGGCCGCCAGCGATGACCAGCGAATCCCTCACCTACCGCGACGCGGGCGTTGACATCGACGCCGGCGAGACGCTTGTCCAGCGCATCAAGCCCGCGGTGGCGGCCACGCGCCGGCCTGGGGTGCTGTCCGGCCTCGGCGGCTTCGGCGGGCTTTTCGAGCTGCCGACGGGCTATCGCAACCCGGTGCTGGTGTCGGGCACCGACGGCGTCGGCACCAAGCTCAAGCTGGCGGTGGCCGCCGGGCGTCATGGCGGAGTCGGCATCGACTTGGTGGCCATGTGCGCGAACGACATTGTCGTCTGCGGTGCGGAGCCCTTGTTCTTTTTGGATTACTACGCCACCGGCAAGCTGGACGTGGACACGGCAGCATCGGTGGTCGAGGGTATCGCCGAGGGCTGCAAGCGCGCCGGTTGTGCGCTGATCGGCGGCGAGACGGCCGAGATGCCCGGCATGTATGGCGACGGCGACTACGATCTCGCCGGCTTCTGCGTCGGCATCGTGGAGAAGGACGCCATCCTGGAGCCGAGCCGCGTCAAGCCCGGCGATGCGCTCATTGCGCTGGCGTCCAGCGGTCCGCATTCCAATGGCTTCTCGCTGATTCGCCGGGTGCTGGAGGCGAGCGGCGCGAGCCTGGATGAGACCTTGGAAGAGCCGAGCCATCCGGACGTAGAGGAAACCATCACCCTGGGCGACGCCCTGCTGGCGCCGACCCGCATCTATGCCAAGCCCGCGCTGGCGCTGATCCGGCATGGCGGCGTGCATGCCCTGGCCCACATTACCGGCGGGGGCATCACCGACAACCTGCCGCGGGTGCTGCCAGCGGGCGTCAAGGCGGTCATCGATCTGCGCACCTGGACGCCGCCGCCCGTGTTCCGCTGGCTCAAGGACGCCGGCAACATCGCCCAGGCGGAGCTGCTGCGCACGTTCAACTGCGGTGTGGGCATGATCGCCTGCGTCGCCGCCGAGCGCGCCGCCGGCGCCTGCGGCCTCCTGCGCACCGCCGGAGAGCAGGCGTGGATTATCGGCCGAGTAGAGCCGCACCAGGGTCAGCCTGTGGTGGAGTATGCCGGTGGCAAGTGACCCGCCGGACAAGTCCCCGCCACTCGCCGTCGCGGTGCTGATCTCGGGCAGCGGCAGCAATCTACAGGCCCTCATCGACGCGCAACAGGCGGGCGAGCTGCCCATCGACATCCGAGTGGTGATCAGCAATCGGGCGGATGCCTATGGGCTGACGCGGGCCGCCAACGCCGGCATCGAAACCAAGGTCCTCAGCCACAAGGGCTTCCCGAGCCGCGCCGAGTACGACCAGGCGCTGGCCGCCCTGTTGCGTGAGTTCGACCCGGGCCTGGTGGTGCTCGCCGGCTTCATGCGTATCCTCACACCTGAGCTCGTCGCGCGCTTTCACGGGCGGATGTTCAACATCCACCCCTCCCTGCTGCCCAAGTATCCTGGCCTGCATACCCATCAGCGGGCGCTCGACGCCGGCGACGCCGAGCACGGCGCCACGGTGCACTTCGTCACCGACGAGCTGGACGGCGGGCCGCGGGTGCTCCAGGCCAGGGTGCCGGTGCTGCCGGGAGACGACGCCGAACGCCTCGCCGCCCGCGTGCTCGAACAGGAGCACCGCATCTATCCTCTCGCCGTCCGCTGGTTCGCGACGGGCCGGCTGCGCCTGGATCACGCCGGCCGCGTCTTACTGGACGGGCGCGTGCTGACAGAACCCGCGGACCTGGCGGACATTGCTCGGGACTGACATCCGGCACAGCTCCGTCGCTTCCGGCTCACGGCAGAGCTTCCGCAGAACCGCTATGGCTCGAAATCCCGGAACTGCGACCCCAAACAGTTCGAACCAATCGAAGCGTCCGCGGCCCACCCGCGGCCCGGTCGCACCAGCTCGGGGGTCTCCGAAGACATGGCTCACCTGAACCTCAAGCATCTGCGTTACTTCTGGTCCGTGGCCACCCACGGCTCCATCGCCCGCGCCGCCGAGGTCCTGCACTTGACGCCGCAGACCATCAGCGGTCAGCTCCGGGAGCTCGAAGACCAGGTGGGCGCCAAGCTCTTCACCAAATCCGGCCGTGGCCTGGCGCTGACGGACACCGGCCGGCTGGTGTTCTCCTACGCGGACGAGATGTTCCGCATCAGCGACGAGCTCCAGGACGTCCTGGCCGGCCGGACCCCCGGTGGCGGTCTGACGCTCAACGTCGGCGTCGCCATGGTGGTGCCCAAGCTGCTCACGCACCGGGTGCTGGCACCGGCGCTGGTGATGGACGAGCCCGTGCGCCTGCAGTGCGTTGAGCGCCCCCTCACGGAGCTGCTCGCGGACCTCTCTGTGCACAAGCTGGACCTGGTGCTGACCGACAGCCCCCTGAACCCTGCGCTCAATATCCGTGCTTACACGCATCCACTCGGCGAGACCCCGAGCGTTTTCTTCGCTGCACGGCCCCTCGCCGAGCGTTTGCGTGCGGGCTTTCCAACATCCCTGGACGGTGCACCCATGCTCATGCCGAGCAGCCACAGCGCTCTGCGCCGGGCGCTGGACCAATGGCTGGACCGCCTGGACATCAAACCGAACGTGGTGGCGGAGATCGAAGACCGCGCGTTGATGAAGACCTTCGGCGAGGCCGGCGCCGGCGTCTTCAGCGTGCCCCAGGCGGTGGCGGACGACGTGCTGCAAAAATACGACGTCGAGGTCATCGGTCGCAGCGACGAGGTCACCGAGCGCTTCTACGTCATCTCCGCCGAGCGGCGCATCAAGCACCCAGCCGTCTCGGCCATCACCGAAACCGCCCGCAGCGGCCTCTTCTCGCCGCGGTGGCCGGCCTCAAGGGCAGCGGCGGCACCGGCGCAGAGCGCTTTCTGAGCCCCACCGGCAGTCGCCAAGGATCAGGGTAACGCGCACCGCTCCCGGCGCATCACAGCCGCCGCCCCTGCGGCCGCGGCGGACGCATCGCGGACGCCCTTGTCTAACCGCCCATGCCCTGGCTGACTCTGCCCCTGCTGCTGCTCGCCGCCCTCGCCGGCATCACGCAACTGGAAACGCGCCGGCTGGAAGCACGCTTCCCGCCCGTGGGGCGCTTTGCCGATGTGGATGGCGTGCGGCTGCATTACAGCATCGCCGGGCCCGCGGATGTCGGCACCACGCCCATCGTGCTGATCCACGGCGCATCCACCAGCCTGCTGGACTTCCACGCGAGCTTGATGCCGCCGCTCGCGGAGGGCCATTCGGTCGTGGCCGTGGACCGACCCGGGCACGGCTACAGCGAGCGTCCGGACCCGCGCAGCTCCGCCGGCGGAGCGATCGCCGCCCTTGCCGCCACGCGCGCTGGCGACGAGCGCTGGCGCAAGCCCGACAACGCCGCCAAGCGTGGCGGCTCCGACTGGCCCGACCCCGCCGAGCAGGCCAGGCTGCTGCATGAGCTGATGCTGGACCTCGGTATCGAACGGCCGGTGCTGGTAGGCCACTCCCTCGCCGGCGCCGTGGTGCTGGCCTATCTGCTGGCCTACCCCGACGAGGCCGCCGGCGGTGTGTTGCTCGCGGGCGGCAGCCACCCCTGGAAAGGTGGCGTATCTTGGTACAACGACCTCGCCGGGGTGCCACTGCTGGGGCCCATCTTTGCGCACACCATGCCGCTCACACTCGGCCGACTGCTCTTGGAGGACGGGCTCGCCGAGGCCTTCGAGCCCAATGCGCCTCCACCCGATTATCTGCGCCGTACGGGCGTGGAGCTGACGCTGCGCCCGGAGGCCTTCCTCGCCAACGCCGAGGACGTAAGCGGCCTGAGCCGTTTCCTGGAGGGCCAGAGCAACCACTACGCCTACATCCGCCGGCCGCTGTTGCTCATCACCGGCGACGCCGATGAGGTGGTGCCGGCGTGGAACCACGCCGAGCGTCTGGTGCGGCAGGCCCCGCTGGCGGAGCTGGTACGTCTGCCCGGCATCGGCCATGGGCTGCACCATGTCGCCACAGACCAGGTGGCGGCGCTCATCGACGACTTCACCCGGCGCGTGGCCCCGGCGCCGGCGACCCCCGCACAGAACCCAGCACAGAGCACGCCATGATGCCGGACGCCGACACCATGGGCAGCGCCCCTGCCGCGCTGCTGGGACTGCCGACGGCGTTCTCCGGCCGGGCCGAGGTGCCGACGGCCGACCTGGTGCAGGCGCTGACTGCGGCCGGGGAGGATGGGTTGCGCTTCGATCGGTCGATCCTACGACCCTGCAGCTTTGCTCGAAACGAGCTACCAGGTCTAAGCCGCGTAGGGCTCAACCTCGGCGTCGATGGACTCGCCCACGGCGCGCTTTGCAAGCTCCAGCTCGTCGCCCTGCTGCAAGTTCAGCCAGGACTGCGGCGTGGTGTCGAATGCGAATGCGTCGCTGACCGTCCCGGTCGCCGCGGAGCTGCTCCAGACGGTTGGATGGGGGCACGCGCAGAAAGTCGAGCGTGTCCGCCGCGTCCAACGCCAGCAGCCTGGCGTAGGATGGTGAAGGAGTTCGTGCTCACCGAGCCACTGCCCGCATGACAACCCCTCCACCGACAGTCGATCTGCACAGCGAGGGCGAGCACGCGACGCTGGTGCTCGGCGGCAGCTGGCGCCTACAACAGCGCCTGCCACGGCTGGTGCAGGCAGAGCGGATGCTAGACCGCGCACCCGGGGCGACACAGCTCGGCTTCGACACGTCAGCACTGACGGACTGGGACTCAGGGCTCGTCACCTTCATCGCCGGTCTCAATCAGCTTTGCGAGCGGCGCGGCATCGCATGCCAGGCAGAGGGTCTGCCCGCAGGCTTGCGCAAGCTCCTGACGCTCGCCCGCTCGGTGCCGCAGACCGGCCGCGGCGGCCACGCCACGCGTCCGGCGCCGTCGTTCGTGGCCCGGGTCGGCACCGATGCCATGGACCTCATGCAGTCCACAGGCGAAATCATGGAGTTCTTTGGCGAGGGCGCACTGGCCTTCCGCCGTTTCCTGCTCGGCCGGGCGCGCTTCAAACAGTCGGATCTCTGGGTGATCATGCAAGAAGCTGGCGCCGATGCCCTGCCCATTGTCGGGCTAGTGAGCTTCTTGGTGGGGATGATCCTGGGCTACATCGGCGAGCAACAGTTGAAGCAATTCGGTGCGCAGATCTATGTCGCCGATCTCGTCGGGCTCGCCACCGTGATCCAGATGGGCGCGCTGGTGACGGCCATCGTGCTGGCTGGGCGCACCGGCGCCGCCTTCGCTGCACGCATCGGCACCATGCAGGTGAATGAGGAGATCGATGCGCTGCGCACGCTCGGCATTCCGCCCATGGAGTTTCTGGTACTGCCGCGGATGCTGGCGCTCATCGCGATGACGCCGCTGCTCGCCGTCTATGCGAACTTGCTCGGTATCCTCGGGGGCGCTTTCGTCGGCACGGTCGTCGGCGGTCTGACCTTGTCCGCCTACATGACCCAGACGCAGCTCGCCATCGGCTGGAACCACATCATTCAAGGGCTCATCGCCGCGACCGTATACGGCGCCATCGTCGCCGCTTCCGGCTGTCTGCGCGGCATGCAGTGCGGGCGCAGCGCCGCCGCCGTGGGCGAGGCGACCACCTCGGCCGTGGTGACCGCCATCGTCTTTATCGTCATCGCCGCCGCGGTGCTCACCATCATCTTCGACGCCGTGGGGCTGTCGTGAGCACGACGGACGACAAGCCTGCGGAACAGCCGCACATCCGCCTGGACGGGGTGAGTCTCGGCTACGGCGACACGCTGGTGCAGCAGGGCCTGAGCTTCGACATCCGCCGCGGGGACGTCTTCGTCATCATGGGCGGCAGCGGATGCGGCAAGAGCACTGTCATGCGCTGCCTGACCGGGCTGTTGCCGCCTTGGTCAGGGCGGGTGCTGCTGGGGGGCGAGAGCCTGTGGGAGCTGCCTTCCGCCCAGCGCAGCGCCTGCATGCGCCGCAACGGTGTCATGTACCAAAGCGGCGCTCTGTGGAGCTCCATGACCTTGGAAGAGAATATCTGCCTGCCGTTGGAGCAGTACACCCGGCTCGCCCCGGAGCAGATACGGGCCATCGCCGAATACAAGCTTGCACTGGTGGGCCTCGCGGGCTATGGTGACTACTACCCGTCGGAGATCAGCGGTGGCATGCGCAAGCGTGTCGGCGTGGCCCGAGCCATGGCGCTGGATCCTGATACGCTCTACTTCGACGAGCCCTCGGCGGGACTGGACCCCCTATCCGCCCGGCGGCTGGATGAGCTGATCCTGGAGCTGCGCGACAGCCTCGGCACCACGATGGTGGTCATCACCCACGAGCTGGACAGCATTTTCACCATCGCCGACGATGCGGTCTTTTTGGACGCCGAGACCAAGACCATGCTCGCCACCGGCAACCCCCGCGAGCTGCGCGACCACAGCTCGGTGCCTCAGGTGCGCGCCTTCCTGACACGCGGCGAGGTGAGCGCAGATGCAGCAGCCTAGCAACGCCCGCTCTAACAGCACGCGAAACGACGCTCAGCCCGCCGCGCTGTCCAGGCTGCCCCACCCTCAGCCCTCAGCCCTCAGCCGTGATGCTCTTTGGGCAGCAGAGCCCCATTGCGTGCCCATGCCAGCCGCGCGCCACCGGCGGACAGGGGGCTCGCGCGGATGAGCAAACAGGCCAATCCCACCGTCATCGGCGGCTTCGTACTCGGCGCCCTAGTGCTCGTGGTGGTGGCAATCCTGGTCTTCAGCAGCGGCGCCTGGATGCGCGAGCGGGTGGCGATGGTGACCTACTTCGAAACCACGGTGCAGGGGCTTAACGTCGGCAGCCAGGTGCTGTTCCAGGGCGTGCCCGTCGGCCAGGTGACCGGCATCGGGGTGGACTACGACGCCACCCAGGGGCGCGTTCGCATCCCGGTGCGCTACGAGATTTGGCCCAAGCAGCTCCACATTCTGGACGCCACCCGCACAGACGGTGGCGACCTGCGCAGCCTGCTCCGGGAGCTCGTTGCGGAGCAGGGTCTGCGCGCCAAACTCGAGTCCGTGAGCTTCGTCACTGGCCAATACGTCATCACGCTGAGTCTGGATGCGAGCGCGTCACCGCTGACCTCGGCCCAAGAGGCCCGCGGCCCGGTGGAGGTGCCACCGACGCCGGCCACCCGGGATCAGTTGGAGGAGATGCTCCAGAACATCGACCTAGGCACCCTGGTGGGTGCTGCCACCGGTACGCTGGTGGCGCTGGAAGAGCTGCTGCGCTCCCCCGCGCTGCACTCGGCGCTCGAGAATCTGGACGGGACCCTGAGCGGCACCAGGACGGCGCTCTCAGAGCTCAATGCGGAGCTGCGGCCTTTGCTGCGTCGGGCGGACGAGACCTTCGCCGCCTACCGAGAGCTGGCAGTGACTCTGGAGGCACAGGTGAACCCCCTGGCCACGCGCATCGAGCAGCGCGTGGACGCGTTGAGCGCCGATATCTCCCGCGTCACCCAAAACCTGGACGCCAGCATCGGCCCCGTCACCAACGCTGCCACCGGCGCGCTGACGGAGGCCGGCGCAGCCATGCGCGCCATTACGGAGCTTGCAGGCGAAGGCTCCACGACGCGCTACGAGCTCTCGCAACTACTCACCGAGGCCACGCGTGCCGCACGCTCCCTGCGCAGCCTGGCGGATTACCTGGAGCGTCACCCGGAGTCGCTCATCCAGGGAAAGCGCTAGCCTCTACTGACGGTGCCCGAGCGGCACGTGCCATCGGCGGGGGCATTCGATCATCGGCACGGAACTGCTTGACATCAAAACCCTAGCACCACATTCTGGCCGGCTTTCTATCAGGCGTGTCTCTTGCTCGAGGCCGCCCGAGCCGCCCGGTGAGAGCGTTGCGGCGGATGTTGACGGGGCGTCGCCCGGCGCCACTTACTGCCTCAGGATGACACGCAAACTCTACATACAAACCTACGGCTGCCAGATGAACGAGTACGACTCCGCGCGCATCGCGGACGTGCTGCGTGTATCTCATGGGGCCGAGCTGACCCAAGACCCGGCGGCGGCGGATATCCTGCTGCTCAACACCTGCTCCATCCGCGAGAAGGCGCAGGAAAAGGTCTTCTCGCAGCTCGGGCGCTGGCGGCCATGGAAGGATCAGCGCCCGGATCTGGTCATCGGCGTCGGCGGCTGTGTGGCGAGCCAGGAGGGCGACGCCATCCGCGCGCGCGCGCCCTACGTGGACCTCGTATTTGGCCCACAGACACTGCACCGACTGCCGGACATGCTCGATGCCCTGCTCGCGCAGCGCGCACCGCAGATCGACGTCTCCTTCCCTGAGATCGAGAAATTCGACCGCCTGCCGGAGCCCCGCGCCGAGGGACCCAAAGCCTTCGTATCCGTCATGGAGGGCTGCTCCAAGTACTGCACCTTCTGTGTGGTGCCCTACACCCGCGGCGAGGAGATCAGCCGGCCCTTCGACGACGTTATCGCCGAGGTGGCGAGCCTCGCCGAGCAGGGCGTGCGCGAGGTCAACCTGCTGGGGCAAAACGTCAATGCCTACCGCGGCCCGATGCATGACGGCGAGATCGCCGACCTCGCCCTCCTGATCCGCTATGTGGCCGCCGTGGACGGCATCGAGCGCATCCGCTTCACCACCTCGCACCCGGTGGAATTTTCAGACAGCCTCATCGAGTGCTATCGGGATGTCCCGGAGCTGGTGAGCTTCCTGCACCTGCCGGTGCAGAGCGGCTCCGACCGCATCCTGGCGCAGATGAAGCGCGGCCACACGGCCCTGGAGTACAAGGAGAAGATCCGCCGGCTCAAGCGCGCCCGGCCGGGCATCAGCATCTCCTCGGACTTCATCGTCGGCTTCCCCGGCGAGACCGAGACCGACTTCGCGGCCACCATGGACCTAGTGACGGACATCGGCTTCGATCAGTCCTTCAGCTTCATCTACAGTCAGCGCCCCGGGACCCCGGCGGCGGCGCTGCCGGACGACGTGCCCCAGGCGGTCAAGCAGGCCCGGCTCGCGCGCCTGCAGCAGCAGATCAACCACCAGGCCCAGGTCATCAGCCGCCGCATGGTGGGCGAGACACACCGGG